>DASWUO010000134.1:0-7319 GCA_036401615.1 Bacilli bacterium
GAAAGAGTTATATCAAGACTTGACCCTGCTTTAAAATCAACCCCATAATTAAATCCCAACAAAGCAAGCGCCAGTATGCCAGAAAGCATAATCGCAATAGAGACAATAAAAAATTTATTGCGGTTTTTCACATAGTCCCAATTAAAGTTCACTGATGTCCGCCTCCTTTACTCCGTAATAGGAAGTCTTCTTAAAGATATTACTGCGCACCAACAGAGTCATCAAAAGCTGCGAGAAATATACATTTGTCAGAAAACTGACTAGAATACTTAAAATTAAAGTCAGGGCAAATCCTTGTATTGCACCGGTCCCTATATAATAAAGCACAACACCAGCGATAATGGCTGTAATGTTAGCATCGAAGATCGTGCGAAACGAATTTTTCGAACCAGCCTTCAACGATGAAAATAGGCTTTTGCCCGAACGGATTTCCTCTTTTAATCGTTCAAACGTAATAATATTGGCATCCAACGCCATCCCAATGCCCAATACAAAAGCGGCAATGCCTGGAAGAGTAAGTGTAGCGTTGATTAGGTTGAATACTAATAACAACAGCCAGATATAAGCCGCAATCGTAATACAAGCCACGATACCTGGTACTCTGTAATAAATAATCATAAATAGTAAAATAATGATGCACGCAATAACTGTTGCTCTTACCGTTTGTTCCAGGGACATCAGCCCTAGACTTGCCCCGACGCTTTGAGTATACAGTTCCGACAAATTCACCGGAAGTGCTCCAAGGTTAATAATAGCCGCTTTCTCTTTGGCTTCTTCATAGGTGTAATTTCCTGTAATAATTGCACTGTCACTCGGAATAGGATTGTCTACCTTGGGATCTGATAACATTTCCTCGTCCAAATAAATAGCAAGGATATTTTCCGGATAGGCGAGTTTTGACAATCTGGTCGTGATTTCTGTAAATTTTTCTTTATCTTTTAATTTAATAGCAATATGGACTACTTTGGTGGTTGGATCAATCTCGGCCTTAGCTCCTCCCTCCACAAAATCGTTGCCGTTTAATTCTACCTTAGTTCCATTAGCTGAGCGGAAAGTCAATGCCTGAGGTTTTTTAAGCGTCTTTCTAACCTCTTCTATATCCGTTACTCCCGGAATTCTAACGCGAATACGGTCATTCCCTTCGGGGGCGACTTCAGGCTCTACAGCACCGCTGTTGTTAGCCCTCTTCTCTATACTGTGTGCAGCTTGCCTTAAAACTTCTTTAGTTAATGTTTGCCCGGCATCAAGAGGTTCGGCTTTATAAAGAATTTCAAACCCGCCTCTGAGGTCCAGACCCAATCGGATATTCTTAATAATATCCGGGCTGGTAAAACCTATAACACCTAAAGTAACAATAAATATGATAAAAAACGCCATCATTCTCGTGTTGATCATCCTAACCCCTGTCCCCTTCCATTCTCAATATTCCCATTATAACCACCTCATAAAACCGAGTCAATGAAGCGTTTCTGGAATACAAAGCCCCATAAACAGAAAAAAAGAATCCAATCCCTCAAAATTGGACTCCTTTATAAGCATTCATTGTCATCCAGTTCATTAACTTTGTCACTTTCAGCGACAAAATGTCGTTGACTACCCGGTGAAGCGGCGGTATTTCCTTATATTTCTCACTGACACAAGCCCAAATTTCCCTGCCGGTCACATGCTCATAGCCAATCATCCTGAATTCTTCCGATTTGCTGTGACACAACTCTTCAATCCATTTGTTCATTTCATCTTCGGTCAAGGCTTCATAGGCAACCTGCTCAAGGTCTGTCATTTCGTTCACCTCCAAGTATAGAATATTCGCCTAAAGGTTTAAAAATCCTGCCTGGGAGTGTAAATGATTGCTGGATGCATGGTAACCCCAAATTAATTGCATGAGCTTGGACAAGGTAAGCATATTCATAGTAGAAATGGATTTTTGAGGGGGATAGCCGTGAGCAAACAATCGTTTATCAAAGGAACTATGATTCTGCTCGCTGCCGGCATCATTAACCGTCTCTTGGGTTTTGTTCCGCGCATTATGCTGCCAAGAATCATCGGAGCTGAAGGGGTTGGACTGTATCAACTGGGGTATCCGTTTCTTATCGTCATCCTGACCCTTATATCAGGCGGACTGCCTTTAGCCGTAGCCAAGCTCGTAGCAGAAGCAGAATCTGAAAAAGATGAACCGCGGGTGAAAAACATACTAAAGATTTCTTTAATTCTGACTCTTAGTTTAGGTGTTGTGTTTACAATCTTATGTATTTGGGCGGCCCCGTGGATAACAACCCGCTTATTAACGGATTCCCGCGTTTACTATACTTTTCTGAGCATGAGTCCCATCATAATTATCGTCGGTATTTCTTCGGTGTACCGGGGATATTTTCAAGGGCGCCATGATATGATCCCTACCGCTGCTTCCCAAATTGTTGAAACTCTGGTACGTATCGTTGCCGTGCTCTTCCTCGCTTATTATATGCTGCCCTACGGAATAGAATATGCCGCTGCAGGGGCAATGTTAGGCGTGGTCTTGGGTGAAGTTGGCGGGCTGCTGGTGTTATTCATTCATTACTATAGAAATCAACCGCCTATCGGATTAGTGCCTGAAACGGTCATAGGCAACACCCCCGGAAAGCTTTCGCTTTATACAAATTTTCGTAAAATAATGCAGATCTATCTTCCAGTCACCGCCAGTAAACTTGTCGGCTCCGGCTCTTACTTCTTGGAATCCATCATGATTGTACAAAGTTTGGCTATTGCCGGAATCGCAGCGGTTACAGCAACAACTCAATATGGTATTCTCCAAGGAATGGTTATTCCAATTCTTCTCCTGCCCAGTGCACTTACCTATTCTTTATCTGTCTCATTAATTCCCTTCCTGTCCGAGGCTGCTGCCAGAAACGACATGAAATTGATCCATAAACGCCTGCATCAGTCCCTTAAACTTGCCTTGGTAACCGGAGCGCCCTTCGCTGTGATTATGTTTGTTCTGGCAAGTCCGTTGTGTTATTTCCTTTATCATGATGCGGAGGTTGGCGATATGCTAAGAATGATGGCACCTGCTGCCTTATTTATTTACTTTCAAGGGCCTCTGCAGGCTGCTCTTCAAGCCTTGAATAAGCCCGGTACAGCCCTGCTGAATACTTTTATTGGTGCCTGCATCAAGCTGCTCCTGATTTATTTATTGGCCACAAAACCTGAATTCGGTATTATGGGAGCTTTGATTGCAATAAATGCAAATATCGTATTGGTTACTGCTCTTCACTGGAACAGTTTAGTACAGTTGTTTAAATTCTCGATGAATGTTTGGGATTTCATCAAAGTAGCTGCAAGCATGGTTCTAATGGCCGCAGCTTGCCACTTTATCATGGTTGAACCGTGGATTTCTTCCCTTTTCTTGAGATTTCTTGCTTCTTGCATGGCCGGGTGCCTTGTTTACCTTCTGTGCATAACCGCGCTAAAATTGATAGATAAACATGATGCCGCCAAGATACCGTGGTTGGGTAAAAAATTAACCAAGTTTTTTTAAAATTATTTTCGTCTATCAAGAAACATCTTTCCCCTATGATCAATGGAACAGAAGTACACTTCCTTAAAGTCGGATACGCCTTTGAGCTGAATTTGATTCTTTAACCAGAACCGGGTTTTTCCAATCTTCGTTAGATTTTCGTTTTGGACTTTTCCGTCCATAATTAAGGGCAAAGGAAGACCCTCATAACTTATGTGGTTGGTTTCATGATCCTTTTCTTTATCTTTGTCAAAATCCTGCTTTTTTACTACGCTAAGCTTCCCGGAAGGCTCCAAAAGGGCAAACTCCACATCGGCCACATTGGTCACCTTATTTTCCCGCAATTGCAGCAATAAATCGTCCAAATTATACCTTTGTTTCCTCATCTCCTTCTGGTTCAGCTTACCATTGCTTATAATGGCACTCGCTCTACCTTCAAATAACCGCCGAATGGTTTGGCTTTTCAAAGATATAAAAGCGATAGCCAATTGAATCGTAACTAAGGTTGCAATCGGGATAAGGCCATGGGTCATGGGTTCGTCTATATCTTCGATGACCAATACCGCAATTTCTGCGATCATGATGGATATCACCAGGTCAAATACGGAGAGCTTGCCGATTTCTCTTTTTCCCATAATTCTCATCACAAAAAAGACGAAAAGGTAGATTATGCCGGTTCGCAAAATATGGCTCCAAACGTCCATTGAAGATCCCTCCTCCATAGGTATTTTGAACCTTTAGCTCTAAGATCATGCAGCTTTAAAGTTTTCAAATGTTGGCAGGAATATCTGTACTTTTTATTGCAGCTTGACCATACAATTTAACAAAAAGAAAGTGCGAGGTGAGCTTGATTATGAATACAGCAAATAAAGTAACGCCAGCCGGGATGAATTCCCCCCTGTTATCCGGCCTGTTTTTTTCAATGCTCTGTATGATTATTGCTACTGTGGTTGTATCTGTTCTGTTGGTGCTGACGGAAATTAAAGAAGATTCCTTGTCGATTTACATTTATTTTATTCATTCTTTATGTTTGTTTATAGGCGGGTTCGCATGCGGGAAAAAAGCTGAAAGCAAAGGTTGGTATTATGGCGGAATCATGGGTATTGTATACTGTGCAATCGTTATTGCTATTGGATTTCTTGCGTATGATGCGACACCGGATTCCCGTGCACTGCTGCTGGCAGCTTTGTCCTTTCTAATGGGTGCCTTTGGAGGGGCCTTAGGCGTTAATTCAAGAAAGTAGCTTGTAGTTTATTGCACCATCCCTTGCTGTGTGGTACTATACGTTGGTTGAAGTATATTGTATTTACCGAAGTTCGGGGGAACGTATTTTGTTTATCTTTCAATCTATGAACCATGTTTCCTTATTTATCGCCCTAACCGTCTTTTTAATCATATCTGTTGTGCAAAAGCAAAGTCCGTTTACTTCTATTGGCATTTTCTTTAGCCAAGCTTTCTCATCAGGCAAATATGTTCTGCATCTGATTGCTGTGATTGCTATTCTTTTTCTAAATAAAATTGAATTGCGTGTGGAAGATCTATATAAATTTCATAATGATTTTACACCATGGGTATACCGAATTGAAGGGCATCTCGTAGCATGGATTCAGCAAAGTTTCGAGCATAACAGTCTAACTTGGATCCTGACTTACTTCTATATTGTTGTTTTTCCCGCCCTGATGATCGCTTCGATTGGTGTTTATACTTCACAAAGGAATTTGAACATTTTTTATATGTTTTGTTATGCGATTATCCTGAATTACCTAGTGGCGACTCCCTTTTACTTATTTCTGCAGGTCAACGAAGTTTGGTTCTACCCTCCAGCTGATGTAAAATCCTTAATTCCTGTCGCTTTTCCGACCTTCGAGCAGGAATACAGGCCTTTGTCCGGATTGGATAATTGTTTCCCCAGCTTGCACACTTCTATATCCATTACCGTTGCCGTGATTGCCTCAAGATCCGGCAGCAGGATATGGAGTTGGTTGGCATGGATTATAGCAGTTATTATTATCTTCTCCATTTTTTATCTTGGCATTCATTGGTTTACGGATATGCTTGGGGGAATCCTTCTGGCTGTCGTATCTCTCAAATTGGCTGGGTTCATTAGTGGACGCATTGCAAAAAAAGCTCATCTTCCTTAAGGAAAAGAGCTTTTTTTTATTCATTTTCCTATGTATCGGTTTCTTAAATTATTAGAAAGTATAAGATTTTCCATACTCAAATTTCTAATAATTCTAGGCAAACGCACCTGTCCCGAAAGGACGGCGTAGCCGTTTACCCTTGCTTAGGGGTTTGTGCAGCATTAACAGAAGAACGGTCAAAAGTCAGCTTGGTTGCATCGTTGACTTGCAGTACGATTATATCGTCTGTAATTTCAAAAATGGTGCCATGAAGTCCGCCTATGGTGACTACTTTATCACCCTTCTTCAGTGTGTTTAACATGGCTGTACGGCTCTTCTGCTTCTTCTGTTGAGGCCTGATAAGCAAAAAGTAAAATACAGCAAACATTAAAACAAAAGGCATAACTAAACCAACCCAGCCGGATCCTGTTGATGCTGTTTCAGCAGCTAAATTCCACATGTGATTTCCTCCTTTCAAAATCCTCTTGAATCCTCTTCATTGAGTCCATATTCGGCGAAAAATGCATTGCGGTAATCAAGCAGACGATCCTGTCGAATAGCTTCCCTGATATTCTTCATCAACTGCAGCAGAAAATGCAGGTTATGAAAAGTAGTTAAGCGAATCCCAAAGGTTTCATCAGACTTAATTAAATGCCGAATGTATGCCCGTGAGTAATGGATGCAAGTATAACAGCTGCATTGAGGATCAAGCGGACCATAATCGCGGGCATACTTGGCATTACGAATGACCAATCGTCCAGCACTGGTCATGATGGTGCCGTTGCGGGCAATCCTGGTAGGCAGAACACAGTCAAACATATCTATGCCGCGAATGGCTCCTTCAAATAGAGCATCCGGCGAACCAACCCCCATTAAATAACGGGGTTTATTCTGCGGCAGCAGAGGCACTGTATACTCCAGCATCTCGTACATTAAATGTTTGGGTTCCCCGACACTTAATCCTCCAATAGCATAACCCGAAAAATCCATTGAAGTCAACTCCACAGCACTTTGCTTACGCAAATCTTCAAACATCCCGCCTTGCACTATGGCAAATAACGCTTGATCCGCCGGACGGGCATGGCTCTTTAAACAGCGCTCAGCCCACCGTGTAGTCCTCTCCAGTGAAGCTTTAACATACGAAAAGTCAGCTTGAAAAGGAGGGCATTCATCGAAGGCCATGATAATGTCAGCACCAAGTGAATTTTGAATTTCAATTGATTTTTCCGGGGAAATGAACAGTTTATCGCCGTTTAAGTGAGAACGAAATTCCACACCCTCTTCTGAAATCTTACGCATCTCACTAAGACTGAAGACTTGAAAACCGCCGCTGTCCGTAAGAATCGGCCGATCCCAATTCATGAACTTATGCAATCCTCCGGCTTCCTCTACAATGTCAGACCCTGGTCTTAAGAATAAATGATACGTATTGCTGAGGATAATCTCGGCATCCATTTGTTTAAGCTCTTCCGGGCTCATCGTTTTTACCGTTGCTTGAGTGCCAACAGGCATAAAGGCGGGGGTTTGGATAGTCCCATGCGGAGTATGCACTTTTCCAAGCCGGGCATTGGATTGTTTGCATGTTCTGATTGCTTCATAACTAACAGCCATTATTCTTCTCTACTTTCCTGCCTCTAGTATATTAACATCGCGTCTCCAAAGCTGAAAAAGCGGTATTCTTCTTTTATGGCTTCCAGGTAAGCCCT
>DASWUO010000135.1:0-1960 GCA_036401615.1 Bacilli bacterium
CCGGGGATGGAGTAAATGATGCACCGGCCATAAAAGCAGCAGATATTGGCATTGCCATGGGCATAACCGGCACCGATGTTTCCAAAGAAGCATCCGCACTTGTGTTGAATGACGATAATTTTGCCACGATTGTGGCTGCCATTGAAGAAGGAAGAGGCATTTACGAAAACATCCGCAAATTTATTCGTTATTTGTTGGCTTCAAACGTTGGTGAAATTCTTACCATGTTTATCGCCATGATGGTGGGGCTGCCGCTGCCGCTGGTTCCTATACAAATTCTGTGGGTAAACCTTGTGACCGATGGACTGCCCGCTATGGCCTTAGGGGTCGATCAAGCGGAAAAAGATTTAATGCAGCATAAACCGCGTTCGGCGAAAGAGAACATTTTTGCAAGGAGAATGGGTTGGAAGGTGATTAGCCGGGGTATTCTTATTGGCCTATGTACTTTAGGGGCATTCTGGCTGACTTTGCAGATTAATTTGAATCAAACCGACATGCTGGCTAAAGCTCAAACGGTCGCCTTTGCCACATTGGTTATGGCTCAATTGATTCATGTGTTTGATTGCCGCAGCTCCAGATCCATCTTCCACCGCAACCCGTTTCAAAACCGTTACCTTGTTCTCGCCGTAGTGTCCTCATTAATCCTGATGATTGGTGTTTTATATATCGATGCCCTTCAGCCTGTCTTCAAAACCGTTGATCTGGGAGTGAAGGATTGGATTCTTGTCATGATTGCGGCCAGCATTCCATCGTTGTTCTTCGGTATCGGCAGTCTAATGCAGTCGGCGCCTAAGAAGAAATCGATCAAGTACAGCTCCAATCCTGCTGCCAGGTGAGTGATAAAGCCTAAAATATTTTTGAATGGACAGTTTTCATTTGTATTAATTGCCGGAATCTTTATCTTATCTATGGAAAAATAACAAAAGCTCTACTCATTCAACTCAAATTGCGGTATGATATTGGCTAACCAATATGAATGCTCAAGGAGAGTTGATTTTTATTATGGATTTTACTAAAATGCATGGACTCGGCAATGATTTCATAGTTGTATCCGGGGAGAAGCAGCTGCCTGACAATGCTTCCCAATTAGCCATTGAGCTTTGCAACCGTTTCTTCGGTATAGGGGCCGACGGGCTTGTTTATATTCTTCCTTCAACAAAGGCTGATTTTATGATGAGAATTATTAATTCGGATGGTTCGGAAGCGGAACAATGCGGCAACGCGATTCGTTGTGTGGCCAAGTTCGTATATGATAGACGTATGATTGACAGAACAGAGATTACTATAGAAACCTTGGGAGCTGGTGCCCAGAAGGTTAGGCTTCATATCGAGAATGGACAGGTTGCTGCGGTCCGGGTGGATATGGGAGAGCCCATTCTTAAAGGAACCAAGGTTCCTACAACAATAGATCAGGATACAGTTGTAAATCATCCCATTGAAGTGGACGGTGTAGTGTTTCACTTTACAGCGGTTTCTATGGGGAATCCGCATTGTGTTATCTTCGTAGACAATGCAGTTGACTTTGATCTGCAGACTTGGGGGCCCCGATTAGAGGTTCACCCGATGTTTCCACGGAAAATCAATGTGGAGTTTGTTACGGTAACCTCACGAAGCCATACAGATATGCGGGTTTGGGAGCGCGGAGCAGGTCCGACATTAGCGTGCGGGACAGGGGCTTGTGCTACGGTGGTGGCTTCGGTTCTAAATGGAGTCACTGACAGGGTTGCCACGGTTTCCCTTAAAGGCGGAGATTTATTAATCGATTGGAATGAAGCGGACAATCATGTTTACATGACAGGTCCCGCAGCGGAAGTTTTTACAGGAAAGTTATAAATGGATGCCATATAGCAAATGTATACCTTAATTGAAAATGAAATTGCCCTAAAATCCGGTTCAAACTTTGTTTATTTATCGTTATGGCATAAGAATGCTATACTCAAGACTGAAGAGTCCGCTGTAT
>DASWUO010000136.1:0-5949 GCA_036401615.1 Bacilli bacterium
GATTTGCTTGCTTTGATCTTCATCGGACCCTTGAAATGGTTGCGTATTATTTTCTCCAGGCATGTCGTTACTACAGGAAACCAGTGCTGCACAACATAAAATTACCACAATGGCATAAACAAATAAGCTTCGCAATTTCAGATCACCCCCATTTTTTATGTTGCCCTTAGAGTGGGGTAATTGGAGGGGAATTATTCAGAAATTGAACTGTATTTTAGCACGGTTTTATGGTAGGATTTATTTGTTGCAACGCTATCGTTGTTACCCCCACAAAAAAGACTTATGTTAAGGAGGTCTTTATATGACAGAGGATCATGTAAAAAAGATCAGTGAATCGACAAGAGCCAAATTAAAGGAAGCAATTTCCAACCTGGAGCTATTCTTAAACCAATATTCTCTAAAGGAACTCAACTCGGACAACGATGAAGAGATGGAACAATTTTACCGCGGGTTTCTATCAGACCTAAGACATTTGCTTGTTTTCTCGGAAGTGGCGTATGAGAAATTGGGAGTGGGATTAAGACGCCCGAACTTTAACAAAGATTATTCGGAGAAAGTGTTGTATGATGTGTATCACCAATGTGTGAACAGTTTCTTCTACCCGCAGAATGAATGTTATTCCGAGGATGGACGATATGCTTATACAGGACAAGACGCTATACGTTTCCGGAAAAAACCATCACGGGAAGTAAGGGATATCACTTTGCTGCTTTCCAAAATTTTTGAAGTATTGCGCGAAGTCTTGTCTTATTATGAAAACGATTATGTTACCAACCGCAGGTTGCAGGGCGAGAAAGTTTAATTGGATGGATAATATTTAAAAGAATCATGAAGCCATGAATATGGTTTCTTTTTTTTGTTCTAGTTCGAATAAGTTTTGTGTCTTCAGGGAAAATTCTTAAGGGGGGTGATATCTATGCCGCAAGTGAAATGCAGTGTATCCAATTGTGGACATTGGGCAACCGGGAATAATTGCAACGCCGATGTAATCATGATTGATATTGATAAACATGGCGGAGCGGAATATAACGAGGAATTTGCAGGGGAAACCTTTGATTCTGACCATCAAGACGAGGCACCCAGCTCATCCGCAACATGCTGCCATACTTTTAAACCGAGGAGGTAACCGGCGGATATATGGAAAACAAAACAACACGGACTGGAAATAATAAAATCATGGATGTTACAGCAGTGCCGAATAAAGCCATTGGATGGACTGCACTTTTCACAGCATTGGCTTCCTTAATTGTCTGGCCTGTCATTTTGGGACCCGCTGCTGCCATTATGGGGGTTTTTGCTTATACAAGAGGTATACGGTTCTTAGGCATTGGAGCCATTGTGATTGGTTTAATTTCTTTAATTGCTTATATTGTTTTAGTGCCATTCTATACGTAGCAGGAAGCGGTAATTGAATAAAATTTTACAAGCAATCCTCCTGAATAAGGAGGTTTTGCTTTTCTTCACAATCTATAACTGGCAGACCGGCTAATAAAAGTGTAATATGATAGAGGAGCGTGATTTGAATGAGACACAAAACTATGTAAATAAAGTGATGTAAGTGTGGAAGCAGTATCAATCAAATGAAACAATACTTCAGGGGGAATAGTGGTGCTGGAAGGGTTCTTGCTTTTTTTAGAAATTATGCTTATTAATATTGTGTTAAGTGGCGACAACGCCATTGTTATTGGAATGGCCAGTAAAAATCTACCGGTTCACCAGCGCAAAGCAGCCATATGGTGGGGGGCTTTTGGAGCCATTGCACTGAGATTAATCCTAACAGTAGTCGCAGTATATTTATTGGAAATACCTTTAATTCAAGCCATCGGAGCGGGTTTTTTATTGTATATTGCCATTAAATTACTTATTGATGATGGAGGACATACCAATATTAAAGGCCATGCCAATCTGGGCAGTGCCATTCGGACGATCATCATTGCAGATTTTGTAATGAGTTTGGATAATGTGCTTGCTATTGCCGCTGTAGCGAACAATAATATCGCCATTATTTTTATCGGGATCGGGTTAAGTATTCCTTTGATTATATGGGGGAGCACGATTATTATGAACCTGCTTCAAAAGTTTCCTATTCTCGTTTATTTGGGTGCTGCGGTATTGGGTTATACTGCCGGGGAAATGTTTGTTAACGATGAGACAGTACAGAATGTATTCAGCGGGCTTCATCATTCCTACCACTGGATCACACCCATTTTATTCACGATCATAGTTGTGGGCGCCGGATTTGTTTATCAACGCAGGATGTCCAGAAAAACAACTTAAACCGTTGTCTTAGATACTGCCGGAGGTATTATAGCTTTTTAAGCAGATCAACAACATGGGGAAATTTGTATAAATAGTTTATCTTGCATTTGGCTGGGTATAAACTTATAATAGAATATATATGTGATGCGTCGGCATTATTGTCCGACGCTTCTTTTATGGAAAGAATCAGATTGAAAAACATTGAATTTAGAGGGGAATTTGTAAATCATGCAAGCAAGGGAAAAGTTAAGAAACATAGCTATCATAGCGCACGTAGACCATGGGAAAACCACGTTAGTTGACAAAATGCTGCAACAATCAGGCACTTACCGGGATCACGAGGTCGTTCAAGACCGTGCAATGGATTCCAATGATTTAGAGCGTGAGCGCGGAATTACCATTCTAGCCAAAAATACAGCCATAAACTATAAAGATTATTTAATTAATATTGTTGACACCCCGGGACACGCAGACTTCGGCGGTGAAGTGGAACGGATCATGAAGATGGTCGATGGCGTTCTGCTTGTTGTCGATGCCTTTGAAGGCTGTATGCCACAAACCAAGTTTGTGCTGCGTAAAGCGCTGGAACAAAACTTGACACCTATAGTAGTGTTGAATAAGATTGACCGGCTTAATGCAAGCCCTGCTGAAGTTGTAGATCAAGTACTTGAGCTGTTTATTGAGTTGGGAGCCAATGATGATCAATTGGATTTCCCGGTGGTCTACGCATCGGCTATCCAAGGAACCTCTACCCTTGATCTGGCAGTACCAGGGGAGAACATGCTTGATCTATATGAAACTATTGTAAACCATATTCCGGCACCTAAGGAAAACCCGGAGCTTCCACTGCAATTTCTTGTTACTTTAATGGATTACAATGAATATATGGGACGTATCGGAATAGGCCGTGTTAATAGGGGAACGATCCGCCAAGGACAAGCTGTTACAGTCATTGATAGAGAAGGGAAATTTAAATCAGCGAGAATTGAGAAGCTGTTTGGATTTCAGGGCTTGAAACGCATCGAGATTCAAGAAGCAGGCGCAGGAGATATTATTGCTATTGCCGGAATTAAGGAAATCAATATCGGTGAAACGATAGCGGATCCAGCCAATCCGGAGGCCTTGCCGGTACTTAAAATTGATGAGCCCACCATGCAGATGACTTTTTTGGTAAATAACAGCCCTTTTGCCGGTCAAGAAGGACAGTGGGTTACCTCAAGAAAAATTTCGGAACGCTTATATAAAGAATTACAAACCGATGTTAGTTTAAATGTTCAAGACACCGGCAGTCCGGACTCCTTTATAGTATCCGGCCGCGGTGAGCTGCACTTAGGCATACTTATTGAAAACATGCGCCGTGAAGGCTTCGAAATTCAAGTCTCCAAACCGGAGGTTATTGTGAAAGAAGTCGACGGTGTCAAGATGGAACCGCTTGAGCATTTAGTTATAGATATTCCCGAAGACAGCATGGGATCTGTTATGGAAAGCCTTGGAACACGTAAGGCAGAGATGGTCAACATGATCAACAATGGAACAGGCCAGGTTCGTTTGGAATTTCTAATACCGGCAAGAGGCTTGATCGGGTATAGAAGCCAATTCCTTACTATGACTAAAGGTTACGGTGTTATGAACCATGCGTATGATAGCTATGCGCCTTATTTCGGTGCCGATGTGGGAGGACGCCATCAAGGGGTCCTTGTATCCAGTGAAACGGGAGTTGCCACACTATATGGGATATTGTCTGTTGAAGACAGGGGCACTATGTTTGTGACTCCGGCTACTGAAGTATACGAAGGCATGATTGTTGGGGAACATACAAGAGAGAACGACATCATCATCAATATATGCAAGGAAAAACAAGTAAACAATATACGTTCAGCCAACAAGGAAGAAACGGTGAGAATGAAAACTCCCCGAATTTATTCCCTGGAACAAGCCTTGGAATATTTAAATGATGATGAATATTGTGAAATTACTCCGAAATCTATACGTTTGCGCAAGAAGTATCTAAATAAGAACGAACGGGAACGCCATGAGAAGAACCGCAAAAATTCCGAAGTCAACGCGAATGTTTGATTGGAGAGATTTAAACTATGATAGAGCAGGCAAACAAGTCCATACCTTTATTTAGCAGTGCTTGGTTTGCTGATCATTACGGGATTACCTTTGTTCTAATCTATATCTTTATCATCTATATTTATAATAAGGTTTTCCGTGTGCGCAAATTGCCTCTTTTGAAGAATTTAATTGTCTATCTCGCCGCTGCTGTCGGAGCATTTATATTATTAATGTTTCAATTGATGACCTTACCGATTGTTTATTGTTTGGGTGTGGTCATCTGCCTTATGCTTATGGTTAGAATCCGATACTTTATCGCGAGCCTGCGGAAGAAGAAAAGTCCATAATGGATTGCTGTTGTTTCAACAGGGAGGAGAGGTAGTATCATAACATACTGGTTAACACCTCTAACCAACCGTGAACCATTAACTCTGGGATCAGAACGTTTCCGTTGTAATCCGCTTATTTTGGCGGGTTTTCGGGCGAAATTACAGCATATCCATCCCAGATGCCTGATGGTATTTAAAGCCAATACTTTAATCAACGATGACTTGGATTTTTGCGGAGCCGATGATCTGCCTTTCTCACTGGATGATCAACAAGACATCGTTTTTGATGGCATCAACTTAGAGTTGTCATATTGTGCCGAGGTTTTCCTGGAGAAGCTTCCTTCAGTGAATGAAGTGAAACAATGGTTAGATGAAGCTGTAATGGAATGGACTGCAGAAGAACAGGAATGGCTGTCGATCATGGGAAGTTACCATCAGCGAAACTATGATGCTGTCCTAATCAAGGAGGATTAGAAGAATGACCTTACAGGAAACACTCTTCAATTGGCTGCAGATCAGAACCGTCTCCATAGCCCGTCCTGAGGACAATGCAGCTAAGGAAACCTGTGAATTTTTCGAGCAAATTTTGAGTGAAGACCATAAGCTAACCTATTTCGAAGTCACCCGAACAGACGAAACCATGTATCATATTCAATATGAGCTTGAAGGAAAGAAGAAAACACAAATGTTTCAAAAGGAATTGGTCGATAAACTGCTTGAGGATATTAATTCCAATCCCAAATATAATGAATGAAATGCGGTGAACCCCATGTCTTCTATAACGAACTTACCACCCAGACAAGACCCGGGATTGTCCAAAAGGCGTGAAAAGCGAGGTTTTCTAAAAACCGCGCTTTTTGTTCTGTTGTTTGTCATTTTAATCAGCATAGTATTTATTGTGTATATCCTATTTAAATTTGACGGCATGCTAGGCAAAACTTCATTACCTTCACCTGATGTGTCTATCGGAGAGCCGGCCTTAAAGCCTAATGAAACCATTACATCTAAACCAACGGCCATATTAATATTAGGCCTGGACACGAGAAAAGAAACCGGCAGTTTAAATACAGATGTCATCATGGTAGCTTCCTTTCGTCCGGATGGAAAATACGCCGCTTTAGTGTCTATCCCCCGGGATACTTATATGAAACCCGAAGGGTATAGGGCGAGAAAAGCAAACGCCTTCTACTCCGTGGCGATGAGAGGGGATAAAGAAAAAGCCAATGACGTGGTCAAGAAGATTTTTGGGGACTACCTGGATATAAAGGTTGATTACATTCTCAAAATTGATTTCAAAACCTTT
>DASWUO010000137.1:0-6581 GCA_036401615.1 Bacilli bacterium
CGATCGAAAGAAAAGGTTTGCACTATGTTTGCTCCAATATTGAATAATAAGGCAACCAAGTGCTACACAAATCGTCAGGGCTTCCTATCTTCGAATTAATTTTATAAAGGAGTTCACATATAAGGATTTAATGCAATCCCACCGTACAAGATAAACAAGAATGATCTACGGTCGTTGTTATTTAACTACATTTATAACTCATTGAACAAAGTGTCATTACGAGTTTTAATGATACATTGTTAGAAAGTCATATAACTCAGTCCAGTGGAATTCTCTAATATAATCCGGAAAGGAGTTTTTAACTGTACATACAGATAACTTGTATTCTGGATCTAAATTATATTGCCGGAATTGCCAATTTGTGTTACTCCTATCAGTAACAAGTTTAATACCATTGGAATCAGTATGAATGGTAAATTGATTAAGAGGTTCACTTAATCCTTTCCCAATAGCCTTGATGTAGCTTTCCTTGAGAGTCCATAACTCGTAGAAGTAAGGTAACTTTTCTTCCTCTGATCTACTAAATAACGCGGTTTGTTCTTCCTTTGAGAAAAATCGATTTGCTATTGAAAGATCAACTACATTAATTTTTTCAACATCGATTCCAATCGGATTGGAACTGACCGCGCATACAATCCAATCCCCTGAATGCGATAAATTAAATTGCATTTCAGTCCTTCCTATCAAACTAGGTTTTCCATATTGATTAATTGCAAATGGTTGCCCTGTGTCTACCCAACCAAAGTGATTGAAAAGCATAATTCTGATCAATATATCACCTAGAATAGAACGTTCTTTATCAGCCTGTTGCCGGTATGCACATATTTTTTTTTGTTTTGTTTCCTCTATTTTGTTCATTAGATTATTAAAAACATATTCCGGTAATGTAGGAACTCGGCGAACTGCTCCAATAATAATATGCTCCACTTCCTTATCAAAATTTATAAATCCATTAGCGCTTTTTTAAGTGGCAACAAGACAAGTTGCAAAAATCCCATGGACTAATATTCAAAACTATTTTATAGTGTATAGAATTCCCGTAATATGTAAAGTGGCTACAACAAAAGAAAAATAAATAGATCTTTCAAATATCCTTTTTAAAATAGCCTCGTTAATGCTCTTCTGCTATAAATTACACAGCTTAACATTTACATATCCCTCCAAATATTCAAATAGCCTCTCGGCATTCGCCGATGCTTGCTGGGTAAGGTTTTACCTTATCCAACAATTCAGCTCCCCTCCTACTTTGTAGAGGGATTTTTTATTTTTGTTCAATCTTGAATTGGAAAATATATTTCAATATTCGGCTGTTTTCGCCTCGAAAAACTTGACTTTTTCAAAACACCAACATAATTGCGACGGAAGGTTACTCATTTCCTATTACATCTCACATTGTCAGTGGTAAATCGTCCTATGCTATAGATTTTCGCAATTTTTACAGTGAAGAATAGTAAGCGTCAAATAAATCGGTGGATGGAAAAAGAACAAAGTTTGTGCTCTATTTGCAGGCTGCTTGTACTTCTGGGCTCCATGGAAGGTAATCTTCAAGAAATTCGGGGTGCTGGCCGAACTGCACTCCGGGCAATTGACTGAAGATGTATTGGAGATATTTATAAGGTTGAAGACTGTTCGCTTTTGCGCTTTCAATGATGCTGTAAACGGCGGCACTCGCCGAAGCTCCCTTTGGGCTTCCGCTAAAAAGCCAGTTTTTTCGACCTATGGTAAAGGGTCGAATGCTGTTTTCTGCGGTTAATCCAAAGCTTTGGATTAACCGCAGATCGTTCGATCAAACCCTTTGTGATCGGTCGGAATTATGTGTCCAATATATTTATGTGCTCAGTGTAAGCGGTAAAACCTCAAATCTAATAGAATAGCAGTGCTAAATTAGAAAGGAGCACTGCTATTATGTCAACGATCAGAATTAATGAAGGTACGCGCCGCGAGCTCGACAGATTCAAGGCGTACATGCAAAAGCAGGAGTATACCATCAGGACTGTCACAGGGTATCGAACCTATCTTTCGCGATTCCTGCGGCAGCAGGCCGGACTGCTGGAAACAGGTAGATTAAAAGGCGCAGCCGAAGTGTTCCTCGAAACAGAAAGAGTAAGTCACCCGCAAAGGTTCGTCAACGGGTTAATGGCGGAGGATATCCGCAGCTATCTGATGGAGCAGCTTGCTACGCTTATGGATTCTTCAAAGGGGCGCATGATCACGTCGATACGCAACTTTTTCCGATGCCAGGCGTTTTATGGGCAACCCGTGCACCCGTCCATCTTTCGTTTGCCTCTTTCTCCTGCTGTATGGAAAAAATCCGCTTTCCCAACAACCATTGACGTGGATAAGTTCAATACGCTTCATCAGATTCCGAACGAGAATACGCACACCGGGAAACGTAATTGTTGGCGTCACCTTGGCCGGGAGGTGAACGCAATGTTAGCGAATAACCGCATTACCCGACAAATCGAAGAATATGTGGCGTACAAACGCAGTTTGGGCTATGTAATAAAAATCGAAGCACAGGAGCTCAGACGCTTTGCAAAATACACCAGGGAGATTGGGTATGACGGTTCGGTCACGGAGGAAATAGCCATGCGGTGGGCCTCTTTGAAGGACGGCTTTACTCGTATATATATATGGCGCGCCGCCTTGAAACACTCAACACTTTCGCCGTATACATTTCTGCTTTTGATGAACAAGCTCAGATCCCGCGAACAACGGGGTCTTTGGCAAAGCGCATATGCGCACAACAATATTTGATCTTCGAATTGCCTGAGTACAGCGGGCTGCTAAACAGAAGTCTGATGGTTCCGTTTCGGAAGGCAGAAAAGCGACAAATGGCGTTTTTGACGGAAGACGAGTTCGCCGCTTTGAAAAGCGCCTGCAATACGGACACTGCGCTTGGATGCAGAGATATGTTAATGCTTGTGCTGCTCTACAACACCGGCGTTAGGGTATCCGAACTGGTCGGGCTCAAGATGAGCGACCTCCACATCGACAGCCGGAACACAACTGCTTACATCCGAGTGCACGGGAAAGGTCGTAAAGAACGTCATATCCCCTTGTGGAAAAGCACTGTCAAATATCTTGCAGATTACATTCGTGATCATGGCCAAGATGAAACCGGTCATTTGTTCGCGAATTGTATGGAGGGTAACCTGACGCGCTCTGGCATTCGTTACCGTCTAGATTGCCTGCAAAAGAAAGCTGCTGAAACGTTTTCGTCGCTCGAAAAAAAGAAGATAACGCCGCGCACCTTCCGACATACAACTCCTCTACGGATGCTGCAGTCCGGTGTTGACATCTCTACCATCGCTATCTGGCTTGGTCACGAGAGCATCATCACGACACATAAATATATGGAGGCGGACTTGGAGATGAAGCGACAGACCCTCGAAAAAATGGGGATCCCGGTCATTCCGCTTACCATTTCTCAACGGATGCTTCGATTCTGGCGTTCTTAAATTCATTGTGACGTTTTGTTTATGTGCTGGTTTAAATGTGGGAAACGAGGCGTTTCATCGCGCTTTGTTTTCCGCGGCACATAAATAAACTGAACACATAATTTCCACCAAGCGCGATAGACCGATCTTTTCCTTGGGTCATATAACTATTCCCCTCAATCGTTTTGCGTGTGCGGAATAAACACCATAGCCCATACATCAAATGAAGGAACTGTGACTGCCACCGCTTTGCCCCATTTTTGCCGCTTCCAGTTCCATTCAGTCTGACTCCAAATGGCATCTTCCGCGATTTGAGTCCAAACGCTCTGTATCGGATGATTCCATTCGATCGTCAGGTCCAGTGAAGGAGCTTTTTGAAACGGTTCGTCATGGACGCGGTCCCAAATATCGTCAGTGACCCACAATAGATTGATCAAATGAATGAGCAATCCGTTCTTTGTGTGCGTAACGCGAACCCAGACCATACCCGCATCTGGTTCTACCGAGAACGGAGCTCCAGCGATCTTAATCTCCCACTTGTTTCCACCTGTAAAACTCCATGTGAGATCGACGATGTCAGGCCCCGACAATAAATCTGTGTCAGCTGTCAGGATATCGTAGAACGCTCTCAGCGGCTTTTGTATTGACGATGAGATCGGAGAATAATCAGGATAGTACGCTTCGGTAAGCATTCCGCCCGACTCACCTAGGATCAAGTGATATCCTCCGCTTGCAAATATGACCGCGCTGAGCAGCAGGGAGGTTCTTGAGACAGCTGCCTCATCGGTCACATTGCGGCACGAATGCAAATAGGCAGCCAGTATCACTTGCTTTCTTCCGCCTGTTTTTGCGTGAAGCTGCGTCAGCAATTGGACGATATGTCGATACCTCGTCATGGGCGCCCATACTTCGACGTAGATTGCGTCTTGCTTAGCGTGACTCACCGTATGTACAGGGTAGCTGGAGACTGCGTTATATATGAGTCCCACTTGTTCTCCAAGTGTCTCGCGGCACTCGTCGATAAATGAAGCGTACGCCTGATCGAGCCAAATCGTCGACCCATCTGACTTCACCGCTGATTTGGGAAATCCGTATTGATCCAAGTGTAGGCCGTCAAATCCGAACTCGATGACCTTTGCAAACTCTGGAATGATGTGTTTGCGCCAGGACGATCCTTCAGATATATCCATCAGGTAGAAAGTATCGATCAGATTGAATTGTACGCCTGTGTTATCGTACAGTCCCTGTTCCGGATGAGCTTGTGCGTAGTCCTTTAAAGAGGCGACTATGGCAGCGTAGGCAAAGCGTGTCGTTTGTATTTCTCCCAAGACTTGCAATCGAGCCATGATGGAATTTAAGCTGACTGTTTTTCCCATCGGATCGGTAAATTCTGAATGCTTCGGCACAAGGGCATCTTGCCGTTCCATCCAGTCGTAGAATTGAACGACGTTCAGGTGAAACTTGAGAAAGAAATTTTTTACTTCTGATACTTCTGTTTGGCCGGGTTCAAAATGGCACACAAATCCGTAGCGAGGACTCGCGCGCCAGTGATCGCGGACGTCAAACGCGGTGCGAGCTTTGTATTCGCTTTGACCTGTCGAAAGTGTTGCAATGATTCGGTAGCCTCCGTTGGGAAATGCGCCGAACTCCACGACGCTTCCCGAGTCCCGTATAGCGCATACTGGAAGCTTTACTTCTTTTACAGAGCGCCATTCATGAATGATTTCGAATCGCAGCGAAGATCCATCGGCAATATCCGGCGAAATTTCAACCATGACAGAAACAGACTGTTCTGGGCGGTATTGCGTATGTAGAGGGTAGATATCCAGCATCATTGGTTCTGTCATTTTCATTTCAATTACCCCTTTACGGATCCAGCCATTTTCCACTCACATGTAGTCATATCACACAAAACTGTATTTTCATGTATAGCAACTTGAATAACCACATCATCGCCAGCGTGATACTGAGCTTTACTTGGAACGACCTCAATAGGTTTCGTGTTCACATTTATCTACCTTTCATTCACGGTATTATTTCGATTATCGATTTCGTACTTTCAACTCTCCAACAGAATCATTGTGGCTTACTTATGAGTATAGGATGTTGTATAATGAATAGGAATGTCATATTAATACTTAATTTGTACAATATAGACTTTTTTTCGAATGGAGAGATCAGATTGCTAGCTATAAACACCCAATATAATAATCCCTGGATCACATGGATGGGATTTGTTTCCTACAAAACTCCATGGACTCACTTCAAGCGAAATATCGATGAGTACGTCTTGTATCTGATTGCAGGTGGAGAACTTCATATTGAGGAAAACGGCGTGCGGTATATCCTTAAAAAAAGTGATGTGCTAGTTCTGGAACCCAATTTGGACCATGAAGGTTTTGATAAACGCACTTGCGACTATTACTACGTACACTTTAAACATCCTGATATTTACTCAACTATCATGGATGACATTGAAAAGCTGTCTAGGCTATCTATCTTAGAAGACCAGAATATGGTTGGAGACAATACATGCTTTATACCTAAGAATTTCACAATAACAAAAACTTCCACATTATCACAAGCCATAACCATTGTGGAGGAGATGCGCCAATTACATAAGCGTATGCGTTTTAATCACAACTTAAGTGCGCTGAGATTTACGGAGTTACTTATTCGACTGTCCCGAGAGAGCATGGCGTCTACAATGGAGAAAAACGGGATGTCGTCAAAAGGATATCATAAGGTTCATGGTCTCCTCGAATATATCCACCAAAACTATCAAACCAAAATAACAAGGAGCGTTATCGAGTCTAATTTTGAATGTAACTTTGACTACATGAACCGCTTATTTAACAATTTTACGGGATATTCCATAATACATTACGTCAATAAAGTAAGAATTGATCATGCACAGGAACTCATGATGGCTACGAATCTGAATTATGGCGAAATTGCATACCAAGTCGGTTTTAATGACCCCTATTACTTCAGTAAAGTATTCAAGAAATACCTTGGATGTTCGCCTACAGAGTACTATTTGCGACTGTAAGACATACATGATACGCCTGGCTCGATTTTCGTTTTGCACGATAAGACTTCTCCATAAACCATAGGTGCATGTCCCGTACCAATTGTACT
>DASWUO010000138.1:0-3748 GCA_036401615.1 Bacilli bacterium
GAGGTGGGTAGGCGCGCAGAGTAATGTGCTTGTCGCCAGCGGCTGGCAGCACCCGGATACGAATGATTCGGTGAGAACCTGGGCGGCTCCGAAGGCAGGCATCCTCAACATTGCCGGGCTGGTCAAGAAACCGTCGAATGCCGGCTTCGGTGATGGTGTCAATGTGAAGATCATGAAGAACGGAACACAAATCTGGCCTAGCAGCGGCTGGCAAGCGATCGCGTACAACAATTTTACAGGTGTCTCGCATAATTTGACGGTCAGCGTCGCTGTGAATGACCAGATTCGTTTCATCGTTAACAAGAACGGAACCATTTCGTCCGATACGACGTATTGGGATCCGACGATCGAGTATGAGAAATATTCGGCGTCAAGCGGCTTTAGCTCGGTACAGGGAACGAATCAATGGTATTACAAGCAGTGGAGCGGCAGCAGCTACAGCGATATGACCTGGGACTCCACCAACAGCCGATGGAAGGGCTCGCAAGACAATGTCCTTGTCGGCAGCAGTTGGCAGCACCCCGATACCTATGATTCCGTGAGAGCCTGGAAAGCGCCGAGCGCGGGGACAGTCAGAGTGACGGGCACTGTGAAGAAGGACTCCAACAATGGTTTGGGCGACGGGGTATACGCAAAGATCATCAAGAATGGTCTCCAGATATGGCCAAGCAGCGGCTGGGCATACATTACCGCTGACAACTTTACAGGATTTGCCCATGATATTTCCGTGGCTGTAACGGCGAATGATTTCATTTATTTTGTCGTCAATAAGATCGGAACCAATTCCTCCGACACGACGGTATGGGATCCCACTGTCCAATATACGGGTGTAGTGTATAATTCCTTTTCGGCTACAAACGGCTTCAGTTCCGTGCAGGAAACCAATCAATGGTCCTATAAACAGTGGAACGGCACTAGTTACAGCGATATGACCTGGGATAGCGCCAACAACAGATGGAAAGGTGCGCAAACCTATGTCATAGTCGGGTATAATTGGCAGCATCCCGACACGAACGATTCCGTGAGAACATGGAAAGCGCCGAAAGCGGGCACGGTCCAAATTACGGGTACTGCGAAGAAGGATATTTATAACGGGATAGGCGACGGGGTAAACGTCAAGATCCTGAAGAATGGAACTCAAGTGTGGCCGGCAAGCGGCTGGCAAGCTATTGCCGCTACCGACTATGTTGGATTCTCCCATAACATCAGCATCACTGTAGCGGCGAATGATTTGGTGCATTTCATCGTCAACAAGAATGGCACCATTACCGGGGATACAACGATATGGACTCCGACGGTTCTTTACACGGGTTTGTAAGACAGGAAGCTTGATCTGCAGTTCGTAGAAAGAAAATAATAGTTCAGCCCGCAAATCATAACCTGATCTGCGGGCTGAACTATATTCGATATAAAGGGAGGAATGTTCATCTTTAAGGTTAGGAAGTAAGTGCTATTGGAATGTTGCACAAAACATGTCATACTATCGTGGTGAAAGCTATTATAGGAGTCCCGGAGGTAAAACATGAAGTTCAAAGGTATTCAAATTAAGCTATTTATTAGCTACATTGCACTGACCCTTTCCATAGCTGTGGTTTTGGGCATTGTATTTTACGTATATGTATCTTCCCTTATTGAAAATCGTGTGCTATCCACGTACAAACAGTTAGTTACTTCGGCATCGTCACAATTAGACCAAATCGTTTCGGACTCAGATGTACTTGCCAAAGATGTTTTGGTAAACCGAGTGTTATATTCTAAAAACATGTTGAATTATAAAGAGTTGTTACCTGATTATGTTTTATATTTATATGATTATTTTTTCTTTGATTCTTCCAATGCTCCGGATATCATAAGAAAAGGCTATCAATTTAACCAAAGTGATACGATTACCAGTTTATTAAATTCTGTAAATGGATTGAATTATCGTGCAAGAGAAATCTTGCTGTACGATACTGCCGATCGTATGTATTCTGCACCATTTAGCGTAGCGCCGGAAGCTTTCAAGAAGCATTTTGACTCAAATCTACAGACGGAATGGTTTCAAAATCTTTTGCAAAAAGAAGGGAATTCTTATCTGCAGCAACCCTATTTGACGGATTGGTTTAATAATAAATCAAGTTATGTTTTTTCCTACTATAAGTCATTTCGAAACAACAAGGAGCCGAGAGAATTTGCCGTGATTGAAATACAACAGGATTTCAGCAAAATCGAAAAAATTATGAATAATTCTTTTGGAACGAACGCTTCACAAGTGATGATTTATGATAAGGAAGGCCAACAAATATATCCGATACCAAAGATTGAACATCAGCAAATGCTCATTCAATATAAACAGATATTAGATCCTCTTACTTCAGAAGAAGCTGTTATTCATGATTGGTTCAACCCAAATGAGAAGCGGCAGAAGGCGTTAATCGCTGTTCGTTCTTTGACAACGGCATGGACAGTCGTGCTTCCTATTGAATATAAAATGCTCTATAACGATAGTTATCATTTTCGCAATAAATTCATTCTTATTATAGGATTGATATTAATTTATGGGTTGATTTTGTCCTATTTCATTTCAAAGAGCATAACAAAGCCGTTAAAGCTGATGTATAGCGCTGTTCGAAAAAAAGGAATTGGCTTTGGCATCAATGCTCTTTCGCTTAAGCAAGAACAACAAATTCTATCTTCCACGGTAGAGGTATCCCAAGTATATACAGCATTTAAAGATACGTACGAAAAACTGGAGGTTTCAGCGAGAGACACCATCGAAGCTCGTTCCAAAGAAGCCGAAGCCCATTGGCTGGCGCTTCAGTCGCAAATTAACCCGCACTTCATATACAATACGTTATCGGTTATCGCTGCTGTAAGTGATGAAGGAAATATTGAAAAAACTTCTTTTATGTGCCGGAAGCTTTCAGATATGTTAAGCTATGTTTCCATACCCGAGAACGTACAATCCACACTTGAAAATGAATTGGAATATTCATTGGACTACTTATCCTTAATGAAAATGAGGTTTGAGAATAGCTTATCCTATCGTGTCGACATCCCGGATGAAATGCTGCAAATGGAAATTCCAAAGCTGATACTGCAGCCCATTGTAGAAAATTGTATCAATCATGGCTTTAGTAAGTCCAAACCACCTTGGCAAATTCATATAACAGGACATGTAACGAATGAATATTGGGAATTGAATATTTCCGATAACGGGTGCGGAATTTCAGCAGATAAATTAGAGGCGATTCACAATCAAATTGTACATGGTTATACTTCAACAGATGGTTCGCAGACCGAATCAAGAAAAGGTGGAATTGGACTCATAGGCTCAATTACCCGCTTGAATTTACGATATAAAGAGCAATTCAATTTCAATTTACAAAATGATCCCCAAGGCGGCTTGAAGGTTACACTCAGGTTCACGTTACAGCATTAACCATGATCAAAAGGAGCGGGAAAATGGAATATAAAATATATATTTCCGAAGATGAACCCCCGATTTTGCGCGATATTATCCATAAAATTGAGAGCATGGGACTGGGCTTTCAAATTGTCGGACATGCAGCTAACGGAGAGGATGCTTATAAGGAAATAATAGCGTTGCGCCCTGATCTGGTAATAACCGACATTCGTATGCCTGTTTTGGACGGGCTCGCTTTGATCCAAATGGTAAAATCTGATTTCCCTGACATGATGTGTCTCATTCTAAGCGGGTTTAAGGACTTCGAATATGCACGGCAGGCTTTAAAACTTGGAGTCGATG
>DASWUO010000139.1:0-7786 GCA_036401615.1 Bacilli bacterium
CGGTACTCTCGACTTCTCTGAGCCAGCGTTCGTATTTATGAAAAGCCTCGATTTCTTTAGGATCCAGTTCTTCGGCCCAGTGCAGAAAACCCACATAGGATTTGAACTCCTGCGCGTACTCCCTGCCCGCCGCTTTCCCTCTCAGATGAAGCTCCAGATAAGTGGGTCTTCGGCCGAGCTCCTGTCTCAATTCCATATAAGCGCTGCGAAGCTTCTCTTTCCGCGGTTGTTTCCTTCGGGCCAGTTCCTCCAGCAGGTTGATGACGTTCAGATCCATATGAATCTCGCATCCGGCGGGCAAGGTCGGGAGGACTCGATCACGTTTCGCTTTATTTTCTTCATCCGGATTAGCTTCAAATAAACTTAGCTTGAGGTCCGCGTTCCGATAGTTGCCGATCAGGTCAATGATGGTGCACCAATCTTTGCCGCCATGCAGACGAAGTCCCCGACCCACCTGCTGGGTGAACACCGTCAGAGACTCCGTAGGCCGCACAAACAGCAGCGTATCCACAGAGGGAATATCGACACCTTCATTGAACAAATCTACTGTAAAAATAACGTCCAATCCACCATCCTGAATTTGCCGCAAGGCCCCGCCACGGCTCATCTCCACCGTCTGGGAATGAAGACTTACTACCGCTGCCCCACATTTTCGAAAATAACCCGCCAAATAATCAGCCTGCCTGATCGATGAACAGAAAGCCAACGTACGCGTTTGTTTATGCTTAGCCCAAGCCTCATAAATCTTCTGCGCCATCTCCTCCCGAAGCTGGGCAGCCAACCTCTCTGGATGGCCTCTATGAAATGAAGCTGGTACGCCACATTCCCATCACATAAGGCAAACACATCCTTGCCATCCATCCGGTCAGGTGTAGCTGTAATTCCGAGCAGAAATTTAGGTGTAAAATAATTCAAAACCGCCTGATACGATTTGGCAAAAAACTTTAATTAGAAGAAAAGACATCTTCCTTGTTGAGAGGAGCGATATCTTTTCAAAATCTATATGTCACTATTCTCTTCGATCTATCTTACACTTGGTTATAACTCGAAAAATCAACTTTACCTATATTATTTTCTTTCATGTAATCGTAAATTTCAGACAATTTAATGTCAATTAATATCTCCCTAATCAACTTTTCACCATTTGGGGTAGGCTGCGACAATCTAACATGAGGGACGTTGGCAATGGTGAACTTCCCAAACCGAACATCTTTGATAACCAATGAATCTGTCATAGGGGCCACCTTCTCGAGTGCTGTACTCATTACGTTTACCTCCTTATTTTATGCCTGACTTTCCTACAATTATACATGAGTTTCCAAATCCTTGCTAGCGATTCATGGATTTCTTAATCTATTCTTTAATTTATTAATTGTTTCCGAACTAAGTAAGGATCCTAATGAATAGTAAGTAGTGTTATTCTCATCAGCATCCGTTGTTATTGTGATAATCATAATACCTGACTGGAAAGCAAGGGAGACACCACATTTCTTGCCACTGCATTCTCCTCTAAAAGAATAGCTTAATGTTGAGTGCCCTTTCCATCTTGCTTCCGTTTCTACTTCCTCAGAGTTCAGGATGATGTCTATAATACCCAGAATTGAAGAAACTGAAGGAGCACTATCAGGATCTCTCCCGTCTATTCTGGTGGCTATTCTTTTGGCAGCATGATCTGTCAATCGAATTAGTTTAGCAGACATCAAACTATGGACTGTATGTCCTTCTGTGATTTTCTGTTTTTCCGATAAAACCTTTTGTTTTTGAGTTTTGGTCAGTAGTATTTTCACAGCCTCATTAGGTTCTGCATTAAACCATTGCCGTTCAGTTTCCAGAGATGAAACATTGGTGATACTCAAAATTTGGTCGTTTTCTAGTTCTATAATGTCGTCAAATATTATAGATTTATTTCTCAAATGAATCTTTATTGCCTTTGACAGAATCATCATCCTCTACTTAGAAAGCTGTGATTTCACTTTTTCCCATGAAAAAACACACCCGATTCCGGACCCAAAGGCCCAGATCCGAGGTGTGCTTCACTCCCGAAACTATAATATTTCATTATTATAGTCTTAAGTGATTCATTATGCAAAAAAGCTAGCAGCACAATTGCAAATTAGTAGTCTATTACTTATCGCGCCACTCAAAATGCACATGCAGCCTGTTAGTAAATATAGGCTCGGGAGATTCCGTTTTCAGTCTGATTAGCTTCCGGCTGATAAATTCCGATAATTCCACGTCATACACGACTAAATCGTTCGACTGGATCTTCCTCAGCTCCGGATCTATACTGAATCTGCAACGCATGGTGAAAGAAATCATAGACACATATACTTTATCATCGACTAATGTTCTTATGGTGGATTTCGTAAAGCTCTCGCTCTGGTGGGTAAGGGTGGAGTAAAGCCTGAATTGAGGATCCAGCATTCGGATTATCTTCTGCTGCGCGGGTAGGTTCTGGAATCATTGTGGCCATGCTTTGGCACTCTCCGTGGTTGGTGGAACTGTGTACTCCATAATCTTTTTCGACATTTTATTCCAATTCCCTTCTGTATGGGTTAATATAAATCTATATGTCTTACACTGGTAAATATTTGCGGATTAGTGTTGCTTTTTCTAGAATAATAGCAGGACAAGCACATAAGGTTGGGCGGTCGCCATCCCAAAGGTAAGGGGGTGACGGCATATGGAGCACATTACTTATTTTATATCCGGGGCAATTTTTACAGTAACTCTACTTAAGGTTATTGAAGATTGTAAGTCGATATACAAAAAAGCAATCCACCCCAACCCTCAGAAAGTTGATGGATTACTTTTCTATGAGATTTGATTAGGTTAAATTATTAACCCAATCGATGTGCTTGTCCCTTACCTAGTATATTCAAAACTATGGCTAAATTATACCTTACAAGATCCATAATGTAAATCTTATATGTTCTCTAATGTAGCTTAGCCCAAGCCTCATCGCCTACAGAATCTATATTGGCATGACCCAGTCACAATTAGCCGAACAGCTAGGGGTTGCAGAAGCACAGGTTTCGAGGGATGAACGACATGAATATTATGGGGCTACTACCGATAAAGTCGAGAAAGTGATGAAGGCCATAAACATGCATGGTTACTACGATTAACATAGAAATTTCCGCAGGCATGGGAGCTTAACTGAATATAGGATAATCGAACCGATTATTTATCCCACCGCTCAAAATGCACATGCAACCTATAAAGGCATATCTCTTTTGTCCACTGATGCAGCAATTCACTATCCACCATATAAGCGCTGCAAGCTTCTCTTTCGTGGTTGTTTCCTTCGGGCCAGCTCCTCTTCATCGTAACGCGAACCGATCCGGCTAATCTGCCGATAATCCGTGTCATCATAAACCCCATAATATCTAAAAGGCGACAGCCAACCTCTCTGGATGGCCTCTATGAAATGAAGCTGGTACGCCACATTCCCATCACATAAGGCAAACACATCCTTGCCATCCATCCGGTCCGGTGTAGCTGTAATTCCAAGCAGAAATTTAGGTGTAAAATAATTCAATACCGCCTGATACGACTTAGCAGCGGCATGGTGAAACTCGTCCATTACAAAGGTCAAATGCATGACTATTTTTATTTGAACAAAGTAGAGACAAAAAAATCCCATTCAACTTAAATTGCATACCTTATACCTGCAGCTTCTTCGTTTAACGAAACGCTAAGTCCCAGAGCAATGGCCACTTTCAAGACAGTCTCCATTCTCGGAACGGTCGCTTGGGTTTCCAGACGTGCTACCTGTGCTTGGGTCATTCCTGCGCGATCCCCAACTTCTTTCTGCGACCAACCCAATTGCTTCCGGCGCCTTACAATAGCGTTAACCATCAGAGCCATTTGCCGTATGGATTCCATCTTGATCGATTTGGCGTAATCGAGTTCATCCTTGACAAAATCATCCCAATTCATGAATTATCACCTCTTCCATTATTTTAAATGGTTTACTTTCCATTGCGTTTTACCCAATCCTTCATCCGGTTCTCTGCTCGATCAATTTCATATGAAGGTGTAGTCTGAGATTGCTTTCGAAATATAGTTAGAAGCACAATCTTATTGTGAAGCAGAAAATAGGTGATACGAAATTTTGTAGGACGCAGTTCCCATATTTCGCCGCGCAGTTTACGGGTGTAAGGCATTCCCGCAATCGGCCCTTCATCCCGAACTCTGGACATAGTGTATTGTATACTATCAAGTAATTCCGCTACCGCTGTATTACCAGCCTTTGCTTTCAAGTTGAGATCACGGAGAAAATCCTTCACCTCCGAGTTCCCTCTCATGCTCTCGTAAAATTCTACTATTAGCAACAGTAATTTCCCCTTGTATCAGTTTTATTATATCACTGGTGATATAATAATCAAACTTTATTATTGTATCCATGCAGTAAGCTTGCACAAAAAAACACACCCGATTCCGGACCCAAAGGTCCAGATCCGAGGTGTGCTTCACTCCCGAAACTATTTTATTCCATTATTATAGTCTTAAGTGGTCCTATTTGCAAAGCAGCCAACAACGCAATCGGTAATTTCTCCAACCTAACGTCCCCCTATATTTGAGGAGGAATTGGAGCCAGTATTAGTTGATTTGGGTATATAACATTAATCAAAGTAACGCCAACCAGAACATTATGTGAACACTAGTTCGCATTGGAAATAAAAGATGCTATTAGTATCATGTTCCTTTTTGGAATGTTTATTATTGCACTTTTAACATACATCGCAATTATTAACAAGCGAAAATGAGCCCACCCCAAGGTTGACGCCGAAGGTGGGCTCTGTCCTGTAATGAACTCAGAGGGGAAATCCCAACCAAGCCAATTGTACATGGCCAAGTGTTTACGCACTTGGTCTTTGTTAAATAAAGCATACCATAATGCGAACTTTGCGGCAATGTTAGTCAAACACTTCATCCACTACTCGTATACATTATTTTGAATAAATAGTCTATCTTTTTTCAATCGCCATACGCAAGTTCGAGATGATACCAAGAAGCAATATTAACGAACAAACTATTTTTTCAAAAGGTGTTCCTAACAATTGTTGTATAAACCCAAAAGACCAAAGCACAACAAAAAACCAACATATAACGGTTATTCCTCTTTTGTATTTATATAATATATTTCCGCCGACAATTAGCGTAAAAACTCCTCCAATAATAGAAATAATGATATTGATAATAGATATTGGCAGCTGAGCAGCGAAAGATTCAGACCGTCCACCATTAATCCAAGTTAATGGAATAATACCGCTAATAATAAGAACATGGATTAAGATTGTCAAAGAGTAAAAACATATCCCCATAAATACAGCCGTTTTCATATTAATTTTTCTAAGTTTTTCTAACATACCATCACCTCATTAACTAATTAGTATATCTATTCAACAAATTTCGACAATTTCCTCTTTACTCTTGTAAATAGATTCCAAAAAGCCAGAAGGGTACTGTAATTGATAGATATCAATGGCGAGGAAGGTTGGAATATAGTAAAATTGAGAAAATAACGGTAATCCAAAGGAGAATACTATGTGCCGAAACATCAAGACACTATTCAACTTCGACCCTCCAGCTACCGACGAGGAGATTCAGTCAGCCTCGCTCCAATTCGTGAGAAAGCTCTCGGGCTTTAACGAGCCCTCGAAGACGAACGAGGCGGCGTTCAATCGCGCCATCCAAGAGGTGGCTGTGGTTGCCCGGAATCTGTTGGATTCGTTGGTAACCCATGCCGACCATCGCAATCGCGAAGTCGAAATCGAACGCGCTCGCTCTAGAGCTGCGAAAAGGTTCGGAGTCGGAGTAAAATAAATGAAAACTGTGGAGAGTAATATCAACCAGGCAACGGATACTTCCAAAATAAAGAAAAGTGTGCTGTGGATTTATTTCGTCCTCTTTTTTGCCGTATTGAACGAATCGGTATTCAACGTATCGACCCCAAGCATCGCCAAGCAGTTCGGGCTGGATGCTTCCGGCGTAAGCTGGGTGGTTACGATCTTCTTGATCGTCATCGGTTTGGGAATGGTCATTTTCGGAAAGCTTTCCGATATACACAGCATTAAAAAACTGATTACGATCGGGATCGTCCTTTACTGCGCGGGGTCTGTTCTGGGCTTTGTTTTGCAATCTTGGTACCCCGCTGTCATTCTAGCCAGGGCAATTCAAGGGGCCGGCTGTGCCGCCATCCCGGCATTGGTCTTTGTCATGGTAGCCCGGTATTTTACGGCGAAAGAACGGGGCAAAATGTTTGGTATCATAACATCGGTGGTATCTTTCGCAATTGGCATCGGTCCGGTACTCGGCGGTTATATCGCAGGATCGTTACACTGGGCCTATTTGTTTCTCGTTCCGCTCCCCATACTCGCCGCTATTCCTTTCTTCCAAAAGTTTCTGCCGAGGGAACAACGCAGAGCGGGTAAATTGGATATGGTTGGAGCGGTGCTGCTTGGTATTGTAGTGACGATGCTGGTTTTGTTTACGACAGAAGCAAGCTGGTTTTATTTGCTTATAGCCTTCATAGCGCTTATCCTGTTTATCGTTCAAATCCGCCGGGCGAAGGAACCGTTTGTCGAACCTGCCCTTTTCACCAATCCGCTATACCGGAACGCGCTCATCATCGGCTTTCTTATATTCGGAACCGTAATGTCCGTGATGTTTGTGATCCCGCTCATGTTAAATAAAATGTACGGTCTGGACACGGAGAATATCGGGCTCATCATGTTTCCGGGAGCATTTAGCGCGGTCTTATTCGGAAGAGTTGCCGGCAAGATGACGGTCAAACGGGGAAGCCATTTTGTCATGTACCTGGGGCTGGCCTTAATCGCCCTTAGTCTTCTGCTGCAATCTTCCTCCGTCGGGCTTTGGGTGTGGTACATCGGGATTGCCCTAATCATGATGTACATCGGATTTTCCTTCGCGCAGACGGCCATTATGGAAAGTGTAACGCAAATATTGCCTGTTCACCAAATCGGTGTTGGTATGGGTCTATTTAATATGACAGCGACTATTTCCGGGGCGGTAGTGACGGCCCTAGTCGCCAAGGCGATGGAGCAAGAGTTGTTCGCTTTCCCGCTCCATCCTTTCATTTCGGAACCGCGCGCCTACTTGTACGGCAATCTCATTCTGATATTATGCTTAGTTGTCGTAGCTAGCGCGTTCTTGTATTTCATATCTTTCGGGAAAAGAGCCCCGCACTCTATATTCTAATTACACTTTTATGTATTTATCAATGCTTAGTGATTCCAAGGATTGTAAAACACAGTCAATCAAGTTCGGAATGTCCTCAATTTGGTTTTCGCCAATCTTCCGCTGAAAATGGATCGTGATTTCATTATGGTATCTGGGGGGCTCCAGCTCATTGTAGAGAAAAGAGATTTTTTGCCCTACGCGATGTTCATTTCCCCAGATCGTTTTTAGTTTTCCCAGTATGGCACTACATTCTTCGGCCACATTGTGAATTAATGTATATATCCGGATTTCCAACCGGCACCCGCATGTCGGGTCCTCCCTATCTAATATCTCCGAAGCTAAATCGGACACATCTGCAATTAAACAAATCTCAGCCGATATATTGCGTTGATTGCGCAGCTCAAATCGGATGGCATAATATCTCGACATCGATGATAATTCAACCCGGTCCGTTCGGTTCGTAACATAGATCTTGTTGCTTAGGTCAAGGTCATAGACTGCCCCTTCGATAACGACTTTCAAGTTTTCGTATATGGTCGGATCAAACACGTGGAACCCCTCTTTTGTGAAGCAAATA
>DASWUO010000140.1:0-8391 GCA_036401615.1 Bacilli bacterium
TCAAATCACGAACCTCATCCAATATTTCGAATCGGGTTTGCTCCAAGTTCCTCAGTGACTTTTGATCCAAAATAATCAGAAATTTATCTGCAGTAATCCGCCTTAAATATAAGTTATTCTTGCTGGCCCACTCGGTAATTTCTCCGGTGACCTTCGCCATCATAATAGAACGGCTCTGATCATCCATCCCCTGAGTCACTTCATCCATGTTATCCATCATTACAAGGCCTAATGCAGGCTTCTCCTCGTCATGTTGTTTAACCAGATTGGCATAGGTGGTAATGTTAGTGAAATAAAGCAAGCGTTCTTCAGCTTTTATCATAATCTGATAGGTCTGGTTGCCAAGCGTGATGTCCAATTTCCCGTCTTTCTCTTTGAGGTTGCGCAGCATGGGCAGCAGTTCCATTAGCGGAATGCCAATCAAGCTGTCCCGCTCAAGCATCTTCCCAACAAAGGGATTATGCCATTCAATCACATGCTCTTCATTATATAAGACAATCCCGATAGGCAATTCATTGATAACTTCATTAGCCGCACGTTTTACCCGATGGGATAATGTCGCCACATAATCATTAAGTTCCTTGCGAAAGGCCTTCTCGGCAATTAACGTGTAATAAGTTAGCGCACCGCATAGAATTAAACCCGTTACTCCGAGTGTCCACTCATAGAAGAAGAAAGCCACGATCAGCAGGATCATCAAGATGAGTCCGAATACAATATGCAGGCCGTGCCACCGATTCAATAAAAACTTAGGCATAAATTTCTATTCGCTCCCGGAAAACGTTATTGCGGTTTAAACCGCTTGCGGATATCAAAAACAAGATCAATGATCCCTAGTATACTAAGCACGTTGGACATGAAGAAGCACATAATGATGCCAACTACCGGCAGCGTCTTGTTCCATCTCTTCGCATCAGCCAGAAAGAATAGAAAGGAAACGGCTTGAATGGCAAGAGCAAACGTTAATAACGGAAGCAAATTCAATAAAATCACGAAAAGCCCTGAGTCAATTTCAGGATCTGTGAACAGGCTTAAGATCATTGCTATAAAATAACACCACACAAACGCTTTAGGCAGTCTCCAATCTTTAATTGGGCCAAGGCCGGGCAGCCCTTCACCTTGTTTGTTCAAGATTTTTCTGGAGATGGCATGGGTTATAATAATATAATACAAAGAGAAGGCTATTAAGAACAACGGCAGCATTTGCAAGGTCAATTGAATTAACTTGTTTATATCCCCCGACGCAAGATCGCTTAATTGCGGCATCAGGGCAAGGCTGTCCCGAATACTCTGTGCGAAAGCTTCATTAAAATTAGCTCCAAACCCGGCCAAGATCACCAAACATAGGAGCAGTTCACCCAATAGCGTAAGCACGCCTGCGGTTAACACCGTTCTTGCTGCAGTTTTCTTACGATACAAATGTCCTATAACCATGGCGGGAGCCAGAAAAAACAAAGACATCATGATAGGCAAGGTCCCGAGCAGGAGATTTCCAAATAATAAAGAGATGACCAGCAAGATGATGGCATGAATGCCCGCATAATATAGGATAAACGAGGTTTTATCTAATTTTACATATAGAATAACAGCCGGAATCATAATGAAACTAATCGTTAGAACATTAAGCAGAGGCAGGACTAAAGTAAACAGCAGTAACAAATATACTGCGCTCCACGCTTTTATGGCATTATTGCCTCTAAACAACTTTTTCACCTCTGGCCTCTTTTAGTTCAGCTTCCTTTGAAGATTATACCACAATGCTCCTTGACTGTCCTTAATGGGAATTCTACTATCTTTTACAGTGCTCTATATAAAAAGACAGCCGGATAAACTTCCAGCTGCCCATGGTGATGTTATGATAGTTTTACTCAGTGGTATAGGGCAGCAAAGCGATTTGACGGGCGCGTTTGATAGCGATAGTCAACATGCGTTGATACTTTGCAGCGGTGCCGGTTACACGGCGTGGAAGGATCTTCCCGCGCTCACTGACGAATTTGCGAAGCACATCCAAATCTTTATAGTCAATGTGAGTAACTTTATTCACAGTGAAATAACACACTTTACGACGCTTGTTGCCTCTTGGTTTACGTCCGCCAAACTTCTTATCATTGCGTTCGTCGTTGCCGTTGTCCCGGTTGTTATTGTTCTTGTAGTTTGCATTCATGCGATCTTCATTCCTTTCCAATTAAAATGGTAAATCATCATCAGAGATATCAATGGGCTTTCCGTCATCTGCAAATGGATCCTGATTGCCTCGGTCGTTGCCCTGACTTCTGGTTGGGCTTTGGTTCTTGCTGCCGCTGCCTGCCCCTGAACCTTCTTCCCGGTTGCCGCCGCTGGATTCCAGAAATCGCACATTATCGGCAATAATCTCGGTAACATATACTTTCTTACCTTCGTTATTCTCATAATTGCGGATTTGAATCCTTCCTTCGACTGCAGTTAAACGGCCTTTACGCAAGTAGTTCGCACAAGTTTCAGCTAGCTGCCTCCATGTAACGATGTTTAGAAAATCCGCTTCTTTCTCATTCTGCTGATTAGAAAATGGACGATCTACTGCCAGGGTAAATTGGGTAACTGCAACACCCGATGCGGTATAACGCAGTTCAGGATCTTTGGTCAGTCTTCCTATTAGGATAACACGATTTAACAATCCGATGGCCTCCAGACATTTGAAAATGCTAAAAAAACATGAAAACAGTTAAGCAGCAACTTGTACGATCAAAGAACGAAGGATTTCGTCAGAAATCTTCATTACGCGGTCAAGTTCCGTTACAACTGATGAAGTTGCATTGAATTGGATAAGGACATAAATCCCATCCCGAAACTTCTTGATCTCATACGCAAGCCGGCGTTTACCCATCACTTCATGTTTAATAATTTCTCCACCATTGTTGATGATGTTTTGGAACTTTTCGATCAATGCATCTACAACTTCCTGTTCAACATCGGTACGAATGATATACATCACTTCATATTTACGCATAATTTGTTACACCTCCTTCTGGACTAAGCGGCCCCCGTTTAAGGGAGCAAGGAGCAAGTATTTTAACTCGCACTGAATCACTATATCAAAAGTTAGCCGACAACACAAGTAAATCCTTTTTGCTAAACGAAGCTTATGCGCAGGACTACCCTGGATCTAAGTGGTTCTCCTCACTTTCCTGACACATAACGAAGACACCCTCCGGGTGATGACTATATAGTTGGGGCTCATTTCTAATATCGACAATTTGTTGCATGATTGATCGATTTTTTCAATAAGGTCTCAATGACACCCTATTGAAAAAAACTAGTACCACAATTCTGATTTAAGTGCCTTTGTAGACCTTAGATATTCAAGGCATCGGAAATATTAGGTAATTTGGTGAAGTAGGTTCCTTTTTAGACCTTATATGGCCATAACCTCTCGAGTCCCATTGCATAGGGTCCTTTTTGAAACTTAAATACTCATTTGGATTCCTATGCAATAAATAAAGAGAGCGGTAGCTCTCTGAATTGTTATGTATGGCGGAAAGAGTGGGAGTCGAACCCACGCACGGCTTGCGCCGCCTAACTGATTTCGAGTCAGCCCCCTTGGACCACTTGGGTACCTTTCCAAGAAGAAACGATGAATGAGATCTTCACATTTGCACAAAGTACATTCTACCACAAACCAGAAATGAAACGCAATAATACTCGACGAAGCAACATTTTCCGTTTCAAAAAGTTAAATTTAAGCCCTTATTCAATAAACTATTCTTCTTGTTCATCTGCTTCTGCTGATCTTAAGACTTTTTTTAATTTTTTTTCAAAATGGGCTCGGGGAATCAACACACTGTGCTTACAGCCTACACATTTCACCCGTATGTCCATGCCCATACGTATGATTTCCATTTCATTAGAACCGCAAGGGTGCGGCTTCTTCATCTGTACGACATCCCCAAGTTGAAATTGTTTAGGCTCCATCGCTTTCCCCCCTTTCCCTTTATACATTCCTAATCATGGGATTACAGCCGCAGCTGATACAATTCCTGTGGCATCCAGATTGATCTTGATTTGTTCATTCATCAATCTTGCTACACTATGATGCGTATTGGCTTTACATTCGAAAGTAAGTCTAATATAAACTTCGGTTGCACTGAGGTTCTGCACACCTAACACTTCCGGCTCTTTGATCATATTGTTGTTTCCTTCAAATACCTTATAGGCGGTTTCCTTAATGACCTCAATGGCCCTTACGATATCCGTATTATGCGGAACGGCTACATCGACTACACCAATGGAGTTATTCATCGAGAAATTCGTCACCTGGTTAATGGACCCGTTCGGGATAATGTGCACTTCTCCGGTCCAGCTCTTGATGATGGTCACCCTTAAACCTATCTCTTCCACGGTTCCTTTGAAACTGCCCGTTTGAATGACATCGCCCACAGAAAATTGATCCTCAAAAATAATAAAGAAGCCCGAAATCACATCTTTTACTAAGTTTTGAGCCCCAAATCCAATAGCCAATCCAACGACTCCCGCCCCCGCCAATAATGGAGCCAAGTCAACGTTTAACTGAGATAAGATCATCAGGATGATAATAAAATTAACCGTATAGGAAATGACATTGCTGATTAATTTGCCGATGGTTTTCGTTCGGCGTGTATCAAATTTTAAAGGGTGGCTTTCCCTGTTAATAAACAAATGGGATATTGTCTTACTCGATAACTTAATGAATATTCTTCCTACAAAGAAAATAACCAGAATCTTGAGCAAAATAAGCAGAAAGCTTGTCCACATAACGGGATCGTTAAAATAAGCAAATATCTGGTCTGTAATAAGAGCAAATGTTCCCTCTATATTGAAATGATTTACCAGACTTCTGTAATCTATTGAACCTTCAATCAACACTTTATTGACCCCTTTCAGCACACAACAACCGTATATTGACCGTCTTTTTTATCATAAATTCCTCTAATTTCAATGTTTTCCGATATAATAATTTGTTTAACCCCGGCAATGTGTTCACCCGAAAAGGCGATAGAAAGCGCACAACCGGCTGTGATTTCCTTCGGAGTCGGACATATGTCAATTTCTATATCTGCATACTCCAACAGCATTTCCGCTCTAAGAGCCTGCTGAGTGGAATCAAAGGCAATCAGCATATTCTGTTCCAACTGGATAGACCTCCCGGGACGATCCCTCTATATGAAATTCTTTTTTTCCGCTGATAAGTATATTTAAAAGTTTCTTTCCGTATACTATTAAAAATATTGTACCCTTGGGGGAATCCTATATGCGCTCAATCCTCGGTTTTGGAACAGGGATCCATAAAGAACAACAAAAAGCTTCATCCCCGCTAAAAGTTTCTTATTCAGAACCCAACATTAATGAAATTCTCACTAAACAATTATATCACATATTTTCTGCCGTTCCTGCTGAACAGGAAATTATTCTGGTTTGTGTAGGGACGGACCGTTCCACAGGCGACTCCCTTGGCCCACTGGTAGGGACAAATCTTAATAAACTCGTAGATACCGATGGAGTGTTCTTATTCGGAACCTTGGACCACCCTGTTCATGCTGTGAATCTTAGAGATACCATACATGCAATTGAACAAAAGCATCCAAATCCCTTTATAGTCGCTATTGATGCCTGTTTAGGCCAGCTTTCCAGTGTAGGTATTATTCAAATTGGGGATGGCCCTGTGAAACCCGGAGCCGGGGTGAATAAAGATCTTCCCTCCATCGGGAATATGCATGTGACTGGGATCGTAAATGTAGGTGGATTCATGGAATATTTCGTGCTTCAGAACACTAGATTAAGCCTTGTAATGAAGATGGCGGAAGTGATTGCCAATGCAATTTACATAGCGCTTATGAACACCCGGCAAGCTGCTGTTACCCCATTCCTGAAGCTTGATTGATCGCTTCTTTCTCTTCAGGGGATAAAGTATATTTGGAATGTCCCTTTGCCAATGGTTTGGCATAGAGATACGATTCCTCCCTGTTATGTATACCGCTTAACACCACGCCATCTTCATATTCATCAATGATTGCAAGCGAAAAACTCAAATCATTTCCCCCGGTTTCAAATGCGTTGTACCGGTAAATACCCACCCTTGATTTCATCTTCTTCATCGCTTGGCTAAACTCAGTGATAAATTGTTCGTGCCTTTCACTGATGGATTTAAGTCCATTCATCTTCTGCTGCATTTCAATTAGCAGCTCTTCTATGTTCAAACCTGTCGAGCCATTGATGGCCTGCATATAATTGTACTTTAGTTTATTTAACTTCATCCAGAGGGTGATCAATAAAACTGTAAGAATCAACACCACGCCGGACAATCCAATAAACCACAAAATGTTTGTATTCATAATGCCCCCCTATTTAGCTCCAGTTATGATCGATTAAAATGTTTATTGATTTCTGCTATAGCGTAGATTAAATGATCAATTTCTTGTGGTGTTGTGTAGTAACCCGGACTTGCCCTCACAGCGCCCGTTTGTTTAGTTCCCGCTGTCTGGTGGGCTAATGGCGTACAATGAAATCCTGACCTAACCGCTAACTGAAAGCTTTGATCAAGTACAAAAGCAACCTCGGATGAATCAACATTGGGTAAATTGAAAGACACGATCGAGGTTCTATCCACACCTGGTTTGGGCCCAAGAATTTGAAGTCCATTAATGAGGGACAATCCTTCAATTATCCGCTGGGTGTGTTCATATTCCCTCATATGAATTTTTTCTGTTGTTTCTTTAAGAATAAACTTAACCCCTTCATTCAATCCGGCGGCTCCTACGGTGTTTTGAGTGCCTGATTCATAGCGGTCCGGCCTGATTGACGGTTGATCTATTTCTTCTGATTGGCTTCCAGTACCACCATGAAGCAGCGGTTCCAATTCAATATCCGGCGATATATAGAGGCCGCCTGTTCCTTGAGGCCCCAGAAGCCCCTTGTGTCCGGGGAACGCTAACATATCAATTCCCATGGAATGAATGTCAAGAGGCATGCTTCCCATTGTTTGGGCGGCATCCACCAGCAGCCGGATTCCTTTGGATTTAATCATTTCGCTTATCTTATCCAATGGCAGGATATTGCCCAACAAATTTGAACTATGGTTACATACAAATAATTTTGTGTTTTTCTGAATATATCCTTGGATTCGAGATAAATCAATGTTGCCAAACAGATCCGATTCGAGATATGTTATTTGAATATTGATCTTTCTTTTCAAGAATTCTAACGGCCTTCTTACCGAATTGTGTTCAATAGAAGTACATATCACATGGTCTCCGTCTTTAAGAAAGCCTTTTATAGCCAAGTTAAGAGCCGTTGTGGTATTAAGTGCAAAGGAAATATCGACAGGATTCTTAACTCCACACAATCTGGCTATGTTGTGTCTGGTTTCAAACAACACCCTGCTTGCCTGAACGGCCATCTTGTGGCTGCCCCTGCCGGGGTTTGCCCCATATTCAAGCATACATTTGCTCATAGCTTCTATAACGGAAGGCGGCTTGGGCCAGGAGGTGGCAGCATTGTCAAAGTAGCTTATTTTCATCTAAGAACTCCAATTCATACTCTGGTCTCTTTATACTTTTCCCTGAAGTAAATCGAGCAACCTTTCAAGATCATCTCTGGAATAGTAGACCAATTCAATTCTGCCTTTATTTTTATCATTCTTAATATTTACCGTTGTGTGATAAATCCCTCTTAAAGTTTCTTCCAATTGACCGATAAAGGGATCCTTCTTCGCTTGTTTCGTTTTTACTTTGCTTTTCTTGGCTCCGGCTTCGTACTTTTGAACCGCTGCTTCCAGCTCCCGGACACTCCATTGATTTTGGATCGACTGCTCAGCCATTTCCGTTTTTGCCTTATCATTCTTCATTGAAACAATAGCTTTGGCATGTCCCATCGATAATGTTCCACGTGAAACATGTTCTTTAATTACCTCGGGAAGCTGTAACAACCGCAAGAAATTTGCAATGTGGGATCGTGATTTTCCAACCTTGGCGGAGACCTCTTCCTGGGTTAAGGAAAATTGGCTGATCAAACCTTGGTAAGCAACTGCGAGTTCAATTGCATTTAAATCCTCCCGCTGCAAATTTTCTATCAAGGCAATTTCCATGACCTGTTGATCGGAAAATTTCCTTACAACGGCAGGAATCTTTTCTAATCCGCATTCCTGGGAGGCACGGAATCTTCTTTCACCGGCAATAATCTCATAACCCCTTAACACTGTTCTTACAATAATAGGTTGGATTACACCGTGTTCTTTTATAGAAACAGCCAGTTCCTGAATGGTTTCATGATTAAATGTTTTTCTGGGTTGGTATGGATTAGCACGAAGCAGCGTTAACGGAATTTCAATAACCTTATCATCATCATTGATATTTAGCGACGGAATTAATGCGTCCAGTCCTC
>DASWUO010000141.1:0-8002 GCA_036401615.1 Bacilli bacterium
AATTAGTCAGTGGAAATTTTTATTTTATAGAAAATCAATATGGTGTTGACTTTCCCGACTCGAAATTAATGGCAAACAAAGAAATAATGAATGGTATAGGACATAACCGACCCTGCTTTTATTCTTTAATTGATAATGCCACTGGAGTATATTGGTTTATTCCAATTTCATCACAAGTCGCAAAATTCCAACAAATATATGATAAGAAAATGAATAAAAATAAAGAAGTGGACACGATTGTTTTTGGTTTTGTGATGGGTCATAAAAAAGCCTTTTTGATTCAAAATATGTTTCCAGCAACACCAGAGTATGTTAAAAATGAATATATAGATTCTATTACCCATCAACCCGTGAAAATAAATAATGCCCTTAAGCATGAACTTAATCAGAAAGCCAAGAAGGTTCTAAGTTTACAAAGAAAAGGATTTCATCTTATATTTCCTGATGTGCTCAAGATAGAAAGAGAATTGATATTTAATAGGATTGTTGCTCAAGCTATTAAAGAAGCAGCTCCAGCCCTGAAAGAAACAGAGCCATCCGAAGAATAAAGAATAATAATATTTATGATAATCTCATTTGGCTGCGGTCGGCGGGATTTTTTTATGACAAGTTCGGTGCGATTCCGGAATCAGAAGTGGGATGAAGGCTTGGGCGTCACGCTTTTAATAGTCAAAAAAATGCTGCCTTGCCCCCAAACTAATACAGATATATAATAAACATAAAAACAGATTGATACAGTTAAAGGGGTCAGTGGCGCACCGATGGACGAACTGCAGGAAAATTCATTAACCAAACACGATTTAATCATTAAGTACATCGCTAATTTAAAGGCGGGCAGCAAGATTTCGGTACGCAAAACAGCGAAGGACATGAGGGTCAGTGAGGGAACCGCTTATAAAGCGATCAAATCCGCAGAGAATCAAGGGCTTTTAAGTACGAGGGACCGCATCGGGACCATCCGGATTGAACAGAGGAAGAGGAACGGCCTGGATAAACTGACTTTTGCCGAGGTGGTTCAGATTGTGGGCGGCGATGTGCTGGGAGGATCCAACGGGCTGCATAAGACGCTTAATAAATTTGTCATCGGGGCGATGCAGCAGGATGCCATGAAGCAGTATATCGAAGCTGGGAGCTTACTGATTGTGGGCAACCGCTATGAGGTACACAGCTTTGCGTTGGAGCAGGGCGCCGGGGTCTTGATCACCGGGGGCTTTCATACGAAAGATGAGGTAAAGCGCCGGGCGGATGAATTGGATCTGCCGGTGATTTCCTGCAGTTATGATACGTTCACCGTAGCTTCCATGATCAACAGAGCCATTTATGACAATCAGATTAAGAAGAAGATCATGCTGGTCGATGACATCATTTCCTCGAACGATAAGGTCTATATGTTGAAAAATAGCAGCACGATGAAGGATTGGAATAAGCTTAAGGAGGAGACCGGGTACAGTCGATATCCCGTTGTGGATGAGTGGAACCGTGTTGTGGGCATGGTGACGTCCAAGGATGTGGCGGGGGCGGAGCTGGATCAGACGATGGATAAGTTGATGACCCGAAATCCGGTGACTGTGCATTTAAACACATCGATTGCTTCGGCTGCCCATATGATGATGTGGGAGGGCATTGAACTGCTGCCCGTGGTGGAGTCCAACCGTAAATTGATCGGGACGATTAGCCGCCAAGAGGTACTCAAAGCGATGCATCTTACCCAGAAACAGCACCAGACGGGGGAAACGATCGAGGATATTATCTGGAGCGGGTTTGAAGAGGAGAGGACCGAGCAGGGATTGCTGATTTTCCGCGGGATGATTACCCCGCAAATGACCAACCGTTTGGGAACGGTATCTGAGGGTGTACTGACCACGCTGATGAACAAGGCTGCTTACCGCGCCATTCGGGAGATCAAGAAAGGCGATCTGGTGATGGAAAACATGTCATCCTACTACATTAAACCCCTGCAGATTGAGAGCAACGTGGAGATCCGTCCGCGGATCATGGAAATCAGCCGCAAGTTCGGCAAGGTGGAAGTCGAGGTGACTCACCGCGGCAGCCTGATTTGTAAAGCGATGTTAACGGCACAAATCATAGATCCTTCATGAAAAATACAGCCAGAGCACGAAAATGAACTATTAATCACACAAGCTATACACGTCAACACCACAGCTACCAAGCAAATGTTTTTACCTTTTTCGGCTGCTGAAGAGGGCATAATTACGGATACCCGCGAAGCCGTTGAAGAAACCGATCACCAGAAAGACGGCTCCAATAGCGATTCTAACGGACGAACCTTTGAAGAGCATGACCAAACATGCAATAAAGATAAGTGTGATCCCGAGGCTGATGTTCATTTTAGCTCCAAGCAACCCGCACTTCGTGGGATCTTGCTCCCGTCTGGACTTGATGCTGTAATAAACAGATACGAACGCACTCAACACTACTATGATATAAAAAACTACTTGCAACCCGATAACCATCCTATGGCTCCTTCACAAACTAAATATTTTTCTTGAGAAAAAGTTCTCGAAATGCGAAAAGCCACAACTTCTTAATCTACTTTACCGATTTTTGATGAAATAATCAATTGGCGGGGATCTACAGGACCTTATTCGGAGTTATTTGACACCAATGGTCTCGTGACGGAAGTACAGTACCTTATTTCATTGAATGGGTAACCTAAATCTCTGAATTCAATGAAATAAGTGCCTGAAGTTCCCTTTGTCCCTGAAACATCGGCCAAATGAAGAAATAGCGCATCACAGTTCCTCAGCTCTAAGGAACCGCACACAAAATCAGCCTCTGCGCCATGCTGCTCCTGTTTTACAAGCAACAGCCCAGACCCCGCAGCTGGGGGGTAGGTCAATTTTCCTTGCGGATGAATTCCTCGGCGGCAATCCAGATCTCGATCCCCCCGTTGATCACCAGGATGGTTTTGATACTGACGACATAATCCTTTCTGTTAATTTGCGGGTAAATCCTTCGGTTCATCAAGCCCCGGGTTTTCTGCACAAAGTCCGGAATGTCCTCAACGGAATGCCCTACTAAAAACATCATGTCCTGCTTGGTTTTTCTTTCAAGTTCTTTCACGGTTAAGGGATCGGGAGCCTTTTGGCTATTGGGTGGGCCGCTCGATTTTTCCAGATGGATTTGGACGTGGTTAATGACGGTTTGGTTGTTCTTGTGCAATTTTAGATTGTCGTTTTCTTCTTGGAGGTCTGCGGCTTGCTTTCTTAAACTCATATTATCAAGGTACAATTCATTAAAGTTATGGTGGTACATGCCCATAAACAAAGCCCCGCCTACAATGATGCCAGACAGGAAGATCCCTGCCGATTGCAGCAGCCGGACATTCTGCTCGAAGGGGGGGACTCTCAAGGCTCTACGCCTCCGTTACAGACCCAAGCCACAATTTTTGTACCCAGATGAGCCCCGACAAAAGCGCTGAGAATGTAAAGGATTTGTTTTAATGCCGGAGAAAGCTGTCCCACCAGAAAGTTGCTTTCAATGACTCGGATAGGGTCGATGGTTCCACCGATGGCTGCTACGACGGCCCATATTTTGATATTCTCTGCAATATGCTGCATGGTAATGGTGGGAGGATGCAAAGTAAAGACAGCCCCGATACCTGCCAACATCGATGCGCCGAATACCACGCCGAATGCAACGAAGAAGTCCAATGCCATTGTCGCCAAGAAACCCATAGCTTTCAATCCTTTCCTGCCTAACCTACTGTCGAATGGATAATTAAAGGCCGTCCTATTATTAATGTATGGGAAAACATGTGCCCCTTATGATAAAATAGTAGAAATACTTTTTTCAATAATTTTTTATAAAATGACACCGGGAGGACAGCAGGCATGGCCGAATTTGTACATCTGCATGTGCATAGTGAATACAGCTTGCTGGACGGTGCCGCACACATCAAGGAGCTTGCCGCACAGGCTTCCCGAATGGGAATGAAGGCCCTAGCCCTGACAGACCATGGCGTTATGTATGGAGCCATTCCTTTCTATAAAGCTTGCCGCGAAAACCGGATCAAGCCGATTATTGGCTGTGAGGTTTATTTTACATCGGGCTCTATCGCTGACAAAGGGACGCGCAAGGATCATCCAATCTATCACCTGATTCTATTGGCCAAGAATATGTTGGGCTACCAGAATCTGATGAAGCTGTGTTCGATTGCCCATCTCAAGGGTTTCCATTATAAGCCAAGAATGGATACACAGCTTCTGGCTCGATATGCTGAAGGGTTAGTTTGTTTAAGTTCTTGTTTAGGCGGGGAAGTATCACAGCATTTACTGCACGATAGGCCGGAAGAGGCCAAGGCCGCAGCAGAGCGTTATAAGCAAATCTTCGGCGATGATTATTATTTGGAGCTGCAGGATCACGGCATCTTGGAGCAAAAGAAGGTGATGCTTAAGCTGGTCGAGCTTAGCCGGCAAACCGGCATTCCGCTGGTCGCTACAAATGATGTGCATTATGTATGGCAGCCGGACTATGCAGCGCAGGATGTATTGTTATGCATAGGCACCGGCAAAACCTTGGATGATAAAGACCGGATGAAGTTTCAATCCGATCAGCTTTACTTGAAGAGCCCGGAGGAAATGGCCCGGCTTTTTGCCCATACGGCGGAAGCGCTCAAGAACACGGTTGTTGTAGCGGACAAGTGCCAGCTTGAGCTGGAGTTTGGCAAGTATGTCCTGCCGCAATTTAATCCAATTCCTAAATCTCTTACGACAGCGCAATATTTAAGCAGCCTGTGCCAAGAAGGAATGCTTCGCCGATATGAGGAGCTTGAACAGTGGAAGGATCCGGCATATAAGCAGTTGCTGCAAGAGCGGCTTCTGTACGAATTAGGGGTTATCGAGAAGATGGGTTTCTCGGATTATTTTCTGATCGTCTGGGATTTTATCCGTTTTGCTCATGAACAAGGGATAGCCGTGGGGCCGGGCCGGGGTTCTTCAGCAGGAAGCCTGGTCGCGTATGTATTGAATATCACAGATGTGGATCCTATAAGATATCGTTTGCTTTTTGAGAGATTCCTGAACCCCGAGCGTATTTCTATGCCGGATATCGATATCGACTTCAGTGATGAGCGCCGGGACGAAGTGATTCAATATGTAGTTCGTAAATATGGGTCCGATCGTGTAGCCCAGATTATTACATTCGGGACCCTGGCGGCGCGGGCGGCTATTAGAGATGTGGGCCGGGTGTTAAATCTGCCGCTGCATGAGGTGGATTTAGCGGCCAAGATGATTCCAAACCATGTGGGGATGAACATTGAAGAAGCATTGCTGGCGAATCCCGATCTTAAGGCACTCTGCGAACGGAACCCAAGAGTTGCTGAGTTGATTCTTCTGGCGAAGAAGGTGGAAGGCATGCCCCGCCACGTTTCCACCCATGCCGCCGGGGTTGTGATTTCGCGGGAGCCGTTGACCCATTATGTCCCCTTGCAAGGCGGCACGGAAACTACAGCGTTAACGCAATATTCCATGGAGCATCTTGAAGCTATAGGCTTGTTAAAAATGGACTTTCTGGGCTTGCGCACCTTGTCTATTATTGAACGCACTTTGGCCGCTATTAAGACCCAGTATGGAATCTCCATCGATTTTCATAAACTGGGGGATGACGATGCGTTAACCTATGAAATGCTAAGCCGCGGGGACACCACAGGGATCTTTCAATTGGAATCCGCCGGGATGCGCAGGGTGCTGAAGGAATTGAAACCAACCGATTTTGAGGATATCATTTCCGTGTTGGCACTGTACCGTCCGGGTCCGATGGAGTTTATCCCCAAATACATTCAAGGCAAACACAAGAAGATTCAAATTGAATATCCCCATCCTTCCTTGGAATTCATTCTAGCCGATACCTACGGCATTATTGTTTATCAAGAGCAGATTATGCAAATCGCTTCAGCTATGGCCGGTTTCAGCTTGGGGGAAGCAGATCTGCTGCGGCGGGCGGTATCCAAGAAGAAGCGCGAGGTGCTTGATGAACAAAGGGCACATTTCGTCCAAGGCAGCCGGAGGAAGCAATATACGGAAGCTGATGCCAATAAGGTGTATGATATGATTGTGCGTTTCGCCGATTATGGATTTCCCAGAGCCCACGCTGCAGCTTATGGGGTGCTGGCCTATCAGACCGCTTATCTAAAAGCACATTACCCTACGCAGTTTATGGCTTCCATGCTCACTTCCGTGATGGGCAACCACCGCAAAGTCGCTGAATATATCGATGAATGCCGCAAAATCAAGATCAAGGTGCTGCCGCCGGATGTGAATGAGAGTGAAATTCTGTTTACTGCGGTTCCTCCGCGGGCGGATGTTGAGGCTGGTGTGAAGGATGACAGTGCAGGTGCCATTCGTTTCGCCATGGCTGCAATTAAGAATGTAGGTACCCAAGCCATGGAATCGATAATTAAGGAGCGGCAGCAGGGGCCTTTTGAAAATTTAATTGATTTATGCCGCCGGGTCGACTTAAGGGTGTGCAACAAACGGGTCATCGAGTCGCTTATTCAGGGCGGGGCCATGGATTCTCTGAAAGGGCATCGAGCCCAATTGCTGGCAATGCTTGATGATAGCGTAGAGGCAGCGCTGAAGTGGAAGAAGGAAAGGGAGGATTTGCAAATTCATCTGTTTGGACTGGTGGAAGAGGTCAATTGGACGATTGATTATCCGGAAATCAACCCTTTTACTCCCACGCAAGTGCTGGAGTTTGAACGTGAACTGTTGGGATTGTATATTTCCGGACACCCTCTGGATTCCTATGATGAGCTGCTGTCCTCCATGGACAAGGATGAATTGAATTTTCTCCATGAATATGCGGATCATAGTGACGTTACTGTGGCTGGAATGGTCATCTCGAAGAAAACCATAGTCACTAAAAAAGGCCAACAAATGGCTTTTATCCAATTGGAAGACCGCATAGTGAATGTGGAAGTTGTCCTATTCCCGGAGGTTTGGAAGCAGGCGGATGCCTTGACGGACAAAGGGAGCTTAATTCTGGTTAAAGCCAAGCTTCAATTGCAAGATGACGAAACGGTGAAGCTCATTGCCCAGCAAATTTATTCCTTGGCTGATCCCATGCTGGTTGGTCCTGCGGGGCGAAATAAACCTGTATCAGGGCAGGCGCCAATCAAGGATAAGCCTAGAAAAAAGCAGTGTGTCTATATAAAAATAGTTAAGGAACAGGAAGACTCACAACTCCTCACCAAACTGCAGCTCCTATTACAAAAACACACAGGGTCTTTAAATGTAATTTTATTTTACGAAAATGCGCAAAAGTTATTGTCGCTTAGCCACCAACATAATGTTAAACCATCCAAGGAACTCTTTCTGGCGATTGAAGATTTGCTTGGTGCCGGTTGTGTAAAAGTGAAATGATAAGGATCAAATTCTTCATTCAAATCCTTAAGGTTTCAACCCTTGTTGCGGGAAAAAGGAATGTTATGATATCATTAAGCATTGATGGGCCAAGGCAAGCTAATCAAGGAGGTCTGCTAACCATGTGGAAGGTCATTTATATCGCTCCATCGGAAAGAACTGCTGAGCGTATAAAACAAAAACTTTCGGACGAGGGATTTCTGGTACAAGTCAGGGCGGTTAATTTATCCAAGAATTATTTTGAAATTTTAGTGCCCCAAACCGAAGTAGAGGAAGTTCAGGAAGTGCTTAACGCCATTTTACATAAATAACTGATTGATTTGCGAGGTGTCCATTTGTCCGTTTTTAAGGATTTATTTCATAAGAAACGAAAATATGCAACGATCCCCTCGGAGAAAACGAAGCGGGAAATTCCTGAGGGTTTAATGAACAAGTGCAAGAAGTGCGGAAATGTGCAATTTAGCAAGGAGCTCGAGAAGAACCTGATGGTGTGTACGCCGTGCGGCTATCATTTTCGATTAAATGCCATGGAACGGTTTGAGATAACCTTGGATGATGGACGTTTATTTGAATACGACAAAGATATGATCTCGATGGATCCGCTCGAATTCCCGGGATAT
>DASWUO010000142.1:0-4575 GCA_036401615.1 Bacilli bacterium
TGCCGGGGCACACTGAGATTTGTTTCATTTTCGAATCTATACTGGAAAGCTTAGCTAAAGACACATAATTCTCGATCAAATGCTCTTCTGCCCCTACATCGCCGGACTCTACAAAAACACCTACACCTTTAACAGTGGCCCTGAACTCCTTCAACAAATCCTTCATTCCGTTGATTGTGCCGCCCGCTCTCATAAAATCATCGATGATCAACACCCTGGATTCCTCTTTTAGCGCCCGCCTGGCCAATGACATGGTCTGGATTCGGTTATTGGAGCCTGAAACGTAGTTAATGCTGACTGCAGAGCCCTCTGTTACTTTATTATCTCTTCGTACGATAACTACAGGCAGGTTCAGATAGGTAGCTGTGGCGTAAGCCAAAGGGATGCCTTTGGTTTCCACGGTCATGACCACATCCAAATCCCGATTCGCGAAAACAGTAGCAAACGTCCTGCCAATTTCATTCAATACGGCAGGTTTTCCCAAGATATCAGACATATACAAATAGCCCCCAGGCAGAACCCGCTCCGGTTGTTCCAACTGCTTGTTTACTTCCTCTATCATGTGCAAAGAGACGTCCCGCGGAATCTTCGGAATAAACTTGACTCCTCCAGCCGCCCCGGCCATGGTTAATAGAATACCCAGCCCTTCCTCTTCAAAGACTTCTTTAATGATAGCCAAGTCTTCACTAATAGAAGATTTAGCTGAACTATAACGTTCAGCAAACGTTGTCAGGGGTATAAGCAAGTGTGGACGAAACAATAGATATTGTGTCATTTCAACCAACCGCGAACTTCTCTTTAATTTCTTCATTGGCTCCCCCCTCCATCAGTATTGCGGCTTAAATCCGAATATTATATAGTGAATATATCATTTTTATACGTCTTTTATCAAGATGCAGTGAAATTATACTAAAATTCGCACCGCATAAACCTCTTTGCAAAATCCCCGCAAACCGTTATAAATTCTGGCCACCTTCGACTCCTTTGAGACCAAAGCGAATACCGTCGGTCCGCTGCCCGACATCAGCACCCCATCAGCGCCCAGGCTTAACATACTATCCTTCAGCTGGCTTATTTCCGGGTACAGCTTCATAGTAATCTCTTCAAGAACATTGCCCATAGAGCCGCAAAGTTTATAATAATCATGCTGTTTAATCGCATCCAGCAAGGTTGGGATAGAAGGGTGCTGCACAATTTCGTTTACTTTTAACCGGCCATAGACACCAGCGGTTGAAACATTAATCGGAGGCTTGGCCAGAATAACCCAACACTGCGGGGGGGGCTGAAGGGGTTCCAGTTTCTCTCCTCTTCCCGTTGCCAGTGCGGTGCCGCCTGTAATACAGAAGGGAACATCCGAACCCAATTGAGCTCCCAAAGTTTGTAATTCTTCATTGGAAATATTCAAATTCCATAACCGGTTTAAGCCCCGTAAGGTAGCCGCCGCATCACTGCTGCCTCCAGCTAATCCTGCAGATACGGGAATCTTCTTATCCAGGTGGATATACACGCCCTGTTTAACCTCGTAGCGATCTTTAATTAGCTTCGCTGCTTGAAAAGCCAAGTTCTTCTCATCCAGTGGAATATACCCGGCTTGGCTTGAGATAATAATGGTATCTCTGTGGATTTCGGCCATTTCCAGACGATCCGCTAAATCCACCATGGTCATGACCATCTCCACTTCATGGAAACCGTCTTCCCTCTTATGTAAAACATCCAAGGCTATATTTATTTTGGCCGGGGCTTTTTCAAATACCTTCATCCAGTTCCACCTTCATCGCTTTCGTACTTATCTTTTTTTATATACTATAGCACATTACCGACACATTAAAAGAGCAGAAAAGTCATCGCATCAACAATAGAGGGAATATCTTCCCCCTATCTTAAGTTTACATAATTACTACATTACCTTTAAGGTCGTTTACCCGCTGACTGTTGGGCAATTTGGATAGCCCTCTTGACCATATTACCGGCATCTTTGGTTGTTATTCCGCCCCATCCTTGATTCTGCACCTTGTGGTAAAATCCCAGATCCTTGGCCAATTCGTTCTTGAACTGTTCGGACATGATACCCCTGTTCCTGCGCGCCATCTCTCACTGACCTCCTTTTTGCAAGCTTGAAGGTAGTATGTGATAAAGTGCTCCAGAGTAAACATCCTTGTTTTCAGGGCATGCGAAAAGCAGCAAAAGTTTTCACCTCTGCTGCCCTGAAATATGGTTCTATACTTGAGCGTAAGTAATCCGGACTTGTCCGTCATCATTAAACAAGGTGACTTCCACAGACTCGGTTAAAATGTCAGCATAGCTATAAGAAACCCTCTTAAACGCATGCTGCTCTTGATCCAACTTAACAATAAATACAGAAGGGTAGGTTTCTTCCAAGACACCTGTTCTTTCGATGGTTTTTCGACGGCCACCGTTTGCTTTCAACATGATTCTGCGACCAACATAAGGATCTAAACTGCGTTTAATTTCCGATAGCGCATTAGTTGCCATGTTAACTACCACCTCTTTCCTCATCGATTATAACTCATCCAGAGGGGGTATGTCAAACCAAGCGTAATATTATATCAGCCAAGTAAATGTATTGTCAACGGCATTTTGCCTATTTTTACGGAAATTTTACAGTTATTTTTATTTTGATTATTCACATTTTGTTCACTTCTCAAGGTTGCTTGGCCGATATTCGCTCTATTCCAGGCACGCCTATACGGTAGCTTCCTTTGGACTCAATGCCTCCAAGCCCCTGCAGCCCGCTTACGGTGTGGCTGATAACGTCATAGATATCGATGGTTTCTTTCACAGATGTATAAGAGACCTTCGAAGCAATGTAGACGGGATCCAAAGCATGAATCAGTATTCGGGCCGGTGAACTGGCGAAGTTGGCTCCCGCCTGCAGCAGCGCCTCGAAATGGGATTGGCAGGCACCGGCAATAATGATGAGCGCATCCCGATTTCGTTCATACTGTCTGGCAATTTTTACGGCCTTGACGAAATTAAGCGAATTTTTATAGCTGCTTAAATTCTGCAAGCCTTCTTCTTTGCGGCTTTTCAATAATCCATCATGCCCTGTGAGCACAACAATGTCCGGTCTTACTGCGGGAATTAGCTTATATAAGGCCTCAGGCATATCTGCTTCAGTGGTGTGAAGGCCTTCCGCCGGAACTTTAAGCTTCTCGTACAACATCATACTCTTCCTAAGGTACAGGGGATCCCCATCCAAATGAAGTACCTTTCCCGGCATTTCAAAATAAGGATGCTTCACGCCGCTAACTGGAGAAAGGGATAGATCATTGGTCTTCATCTGCGTCTGCCTAACGTCCAACATCCACTGGGAGGTTTCCCTAACTCTATTCTGCACAGCTCTATACCCGCTGTGAGACTGGACATCCTCCACTTTCAGCAAATCCGTTACGGGTGAGTCGGCCAGAAGCCTGTATTCCAACCCTTTTAAAACAGCATTTTGCCGATCCATCCTATCTACTTTAAAAATAACATCGCCGCCATAGGATTTTCTGACCACCAAGTCTCCTTGCTTCATTCGATCATCCCCCTTGACTATCCTATGGCCCAATTCCTTAATTGGTGCCAAGATAATCCGGATCGGACCTAGACCTTAAAGAGCTTATTGCTTAGATCGGCATATTCTTGAATGCTTAATGTTTCGCCCCTTCTAATCGGATCAATATTGCATTCTTCAAGCAGGGATGCGAGTTTTTCTTTGGATATCTCTCTGTTAACAATAAAGGCCAACAAATTATTCCATAGGGTTTTGCGTCTTTGCGTAAAACAAGCCTTCACTACATCAAAGAAGAAGCTGGTATCGTCAAGTTGTACGGGAGGGACTGCTCTTCTTCTCAACTTTATAACACAGGAGTCGACGTTAGGCTGGGGAATAAACACGGTTCTTGGAACGACGGTGACAATTTCGGCTTCACTATAGAATTGCACCGCTATACTTAAACTACCGTAGTCTTTGCCGCCAGGTACGGCTGCCATCCTCTGTGCCACTTCCTTCTGGACCATGACCACAATATTTTCTAAGGGCAGCTGCTCTTCCAATAGCTTCATAATAATCGGTGTCGTAATATAATAGGGCAAATTAGCTACAACACTAACTGAGTCAACTCCGCTGAAATATTGTTGTAACAGCCCCGGCACCTCCACCTTAAGGATATCCCCTTGCAGGACAGATACATTGGGATATGGCTGCAAGATGTCATTTAGAATCGGGATTAACCGCCGGTCGAGCTCTACAGCAACTACCTTCGCTGCGGTGCCCGCTAACTTTTCCGTGAGCGCGCCTATACCTGGCCCAATTTCCAGCACACCTTTATTCTGGTCCAAATCAGCCGCGGCGATAATTTTGTCCAATATGTTCGAATCAATCAGGAAATTCTGGCCCAGACTCTTCTTTAAAGTAAATCTATACTTCTTCATAATCTCTATCGTTCTTGATGGGGTAACGATATCTTGTTTGCTGCCGCCCAGCTCCATTTATAGCCCTCTTTTATTTATTTGATGTAAAGCCGCATGAAATTCGTTTAGACTGATCTGAAACATTTTACAACGCTTGTA
>DASWUO010000143.1:0-8405 GCA_036401615.1 Bacilli bacterium
CCCGGTGACACAAGTTAATACGCCTAAAGGAATTTTGACGTTAACATTCTTCAGGTTGTTTTCTTTGGCTCCCTTGATCTCAAGCCACTTGCCATTGGTCCTTCTTCGCTCGGCAGCTATTGGAATGAACCTCTTTCCGCTTAAGTATTGACCTGTAAGAGAATTAGGATTATCCATCACTTCCTGCGGTGTCCCCTCGGCTACTACTCGGCCGCCGTGAATTCCTGCGCCCGGTCCGATATCTATGATGTAATCGGCGGCCATCATGGTATCCTCATCGTGCTCGACAACGATTAAGGTGTTGCCCAGATCACGCATATGCAATAAAGTTTCAATCAATCGGTTGTTATCTCTCTGATGCAAGCCTATACTAGGCTCGTCAAGAACATATAAGACACCCATTAAACTTGAACCAATCTGGGTGGCAAGGCGGATTCGTTGCGCCTCACCGCCGGATAACGTGCCGGCAGCGCGGCTAAGGGACAAGTAGTCCAACCCTACATTCACAAGAAAACCCAGCCTGGCCTTAATTTCTTTAAGAATCAGGTTAGCTATAGCCTTATCCTTCTCATTAAGAGATAGAGAATCAAAAAAACGTTGGGCTTCTCCAATAGATAAATTAGTCACAAAAGCTACGTTCTTACCGTGGATCGTGACAGCAAGACTCTCCGGTTTAAGTCTCAAGCCTTTACAGGAGTTACAAGGCTTAGCGCTCATGTAATTCTCGATATGCTCCCGAATGCCGCTGGATCCGGTTTCTCTGTATCTTCTTTCTAAATTTCTGATAATGCCTTCAAACACAACCATGGCTTCTTTAGAGCTGCCAAATTCGTTCTGGTAACGAAAACGAATCTTCTCGCTGCCCGTACCATATAGTAATTTATTCATCTGTTCTGTAGTTAGTTCATCTATAGGCAATTTCTTAGAAATGTGATAATGGTCGCATACGGCTGATAAAAACTGCGGATAATAATTAGAGGTGCTGCCTGCCCATGCCTCAAAGGCCCCTTCTTCAATGCTTAATCTGGAGTCAGGAACTAACATATCCGAATCGACTATCATCTTCTGTCCTAACCCGTCACATTCTGTACAAGCCCCATAAGGGCTGTTAAAGGAAAATAAGCGGGGCTCCAATTCTTCAATGCTAAACCCGCATTCCGGGCATGCAAGATTAGAACTAAACAAAAGATCTTCTTGGTCTATAATATTTACAATCACTTGGCCTTCGCCAATTTTTAAAGCTGTCTCCAGAGAGTCAGCCAATCTCGATTGAATATCATCTTTCACTATAATACGATCAATGACAACCTCAATGGAATGTTTCTTATTCTTATCCAGCTCAATCTCTTCAGAGAGTTCTATGATTTCCCCATTCACACGAACACGAACAAAACCTTGTTTCTGGATGTCCGCTAACAACTTGGTATGTTCCCCCTTACGGCCGGAAATGAGGGGAGCTAAAATTTGCAGCTTGGTCCGTTCCGGATACTCCATGATACGGTCTACCATCTGCTCCACGGTTTGAGAAGCAATTTGTATTTTGTGGGTGGGGCAATGCGGCTTGCCTATACGGGCAAAGAGCAGCCTTAAGTAATCATAGATTTCAGTAACCGTTCCAACGGTTGATCTAGGATTGCGGCTGGTAGACTTCTGATCTATTGAGATGGCTGGCGATAAGCCTTCGATGGAATCCACATCAGGTTTATCCATTTGGCCTAAAAATTGCCGGGCATACGCGGATAAGGATTCCACATACCTTCGTTGCCCTTCTGCGTAGATGGTATCAAAAGCAAGTGAAGATTTGCCGGAGCCGCTTAATCCGGTAAGGACGACAAATCGGTCTCTTGGGATGGTCACATCAATATTCTTAAGATTATGGGTACGGGCACCTTTAATGATGATGTTTTCACTGGCCAATCGGATCATCCTTTCAATTGAGGAGCAATGTTCAAGCATCAGACTGTAATTAATTTAATTGTGATAATTCTGACTAAACTAACAACATTGCTCATTGAGCTTTGAGTTCTAATATTGCATCGCGCAGCTCGGCTGCCCGTTCGAATTGAAGATTCTTGGCAGCTTCTTTCATTTCTACCTGCAGGCGTTCAATGAATGCGACCCGATCCTTCTTGGACATCTTGTTGATCCTATCGTCTGTCAAGTAATCGGCCTTCTGTTCAGCAACCTTAGTGGCTTCAATGACCTCACGCACTTTCTTCTGAATGGTTTGCGGGGTAATTCCATGAGCTTCATTATAGGCTCGTTGGATAACTTGACGGCGTTCCGTCACTTTGATCGCCTTATCCATCGAATCTGTTAATTTATCAGCGTATAAGATAACCCGTCCATCCGAATTTCTCGCGGCACGGCCAATCGTCTGTATCAAGGAACGTTCTGAACGAAGAAAGCCCTCCTTATCGGCATCCAGTATGGCTACCAGAGACACCTCCGGAAGATCCAGCCCTTCCCGCAAGAGGTTAATTCCCACTAGAACGTGGAAAGTGCCTAGTCTTAATTCTCTAAGAATGACCATCCGCTCCAAGGTCTTAATATCGGAGTGAAGATAACGCACTTTGATGCCCATTTCTTTAAAATAATCCGTCAAATCCTCCGACATCTTCTTGGTAAGGGTTGTGACCAGTACACGTTCATCCTTAGCGATGCGGTCGTTGATTTCGCCGATTAAATCATCAATTTGGCCTTTGGACGGCCTGATTTCTATAATAGGATCTAGTAATCCGGTTGGCCGAATAATCTGTTCCACCATAACCGGGCATTTCTCCATCTCGTAAGGTCCGGGAGTAGCTGATACGAAAACAATCTGTTTTATTTTCTCTTCAAACTCCTCAAACCGCATAGGGCGGTTATCAAAGGCAGAGGGGAGTCGGAAGCCGTGTTCAATCAACACTTCTTTCCTGGCCCTGTCACCATTATACATACCGCGAATTTGTGGAAGCGAAACATGGGATTCATCGGCAATGACCAAGTAATCCTTCGGAAAATAATCCATTAAAGTATAAGGTGTTGCTCCGCGTTCGCGAAAGGTCAAGGGCCCGGAATAATTCTCGATGCCTGAGCAGAAACCCATTTCCGTCATCATCTCAATGTCATACCGTGTCCGCTGCTCCAGTCTCTGGGCTTCAAGCAGTTTACCCCTTGCCTGAAATTCAGCTAATCTTTCTTCAAGCTCACGCTCAATATTAACAATCGCCCGCTTCATGGAATCCTCATGAGTCACGAAGTGGGAAGCTGGATAGATGGCAATGTGATCACGTTGACCGATAATTTCTCCTGTAACTACATTGATTTCTGTGATTCTTTCGATTTCATCGCCAAACAACTCAATCCTCACCGCATGCTCACTGCGGGAGGCCGGGAAAATCTCCACAACATCCCCCCTCACCCGAAAAGTGCCGCGGACAAAGTTAAGATCATTTCGTTGATATTGGATATCTACTAATCTGTGCAGTATTTCATTTCTGGGCTGTAGATTACCCACCCGAAGCGATAAGACTAAATCACGGTATTCCTGAGGTGATCCGAGACCATAGATACAAGATACACTTGCCACGATAATGACATCTCTGCGCTCAAACAAGGCACTCGTTGCCGAATGCCGCAGTTTATCAATTTCATCATTAATGCTGGAATCCTTATCAATAAAAGTATCGGATGAAGGAATATACGCTTCAGGCTGATAATAATCATAGTAACTAACAAAATATTCAACTGCATTATGCGGGAAAAACTCTTTAAATTCACTGCACAATTGACCGGCAAGCGTTTTATTATGGGCAATGACAAGTGTAGGCCTGTTCAATCGGGCTATAACCTGAGCCATGGTAAAGGTTTTACCTGTGCCCGTTGCTCCCAGTAAAGTATGATACCTTTGCCCGGAATTAAGGCCTTCCACAAGCTGCTCGATCGCTTTAGGTTGATCCCCCTCAGGGGAGAAATCTGAGACAAGCTGAAAGGTTTGATTATTCATTATATTATTTGGTGTTATATTATCACTCATATGATCACCCGTGAATTATAAATTTATAGGAATATTTGTTCCCATTAATTATAACCTAAATCACAATCCGTTGCAAACCGGAAAATATATCCCTTCATGGATTGGGGTACGTTGCCTGCTAAGCTTCTTTATTCTTCTTCCGGAAAAGTCCCGACACATTCAACCTAATATAAGAAAAAACATGCGCATGCTTAAAGCCGACATAATATTGCGCATTCGAATCGGGTGCAAGAATAATACCTAATTCATGATGTTCTCCGGCGTAAATAGCCCGCTTGATAAACTTGCTTTGCCCTTCCAGATTAATAATCTCCAGCTTGCAGAAAGCCGGGTTAATTCGCAAGCCTTGATGCAGCTGTTCTCTGGACAACACTTTCATGCCATTGGCTTTATAAATGATTTCACCGGGGACGATTCCCATAGCATCCGCAGGACTGTCTGGGACAATACCTAGAATCATAAGACCCCGTTCATCATGTACGTATAAAGGGCTTCTCTGCAATTCTTCCCATCTGCTGTACCAGATAAGCACTTCATGAAACAAGATACATCCCAAAGCTGCTGCCATCGTTATGATTGGCCATGCTTCTACAGAAACAGCCAACACGATCATGATCACACTATACATCAGCAGCATTCCCGAGCTTAAGCGAACTTTCTGTCCCGGCAACCGGGACACCGTCATTTCGGAAAAACCAATTACAACGGGAAGAGCCAGAAGGGTCCACCCGGCTGACCACACATCTCCCCCCAGAAAAGGAACCCAGGGCAGCGTGGCAGCAGAAACAGCATCGCCGTTATGTAACGGCACAATTAAGAATAAAGGAATTGGCCAAAACCCATGTAGGTAATACCCTCCCACAATTTTACCGCGCTTGCCTTCGTAGAATGCCGGACTTGCCGCACGAACACCCTGCCATCGAATAAGTAAAGCTTCTATTAAGTGCAGTACGCCGACTAAAGCCAATAGAGAAGGATAATGCAGATTTGCCAGAGGTTCCACAACCAAGCTTAACTCCTGCACCTTCTGAAGATCCGGAAAAAGCACCACAACCGTATGAAGTATACCCAGAATTCCCACCGAATAGGCAAAACACAAAAAACGCACACGAAAGAGCAGCAGCAACAACGATACCATCCATAACAGAATAATATCTTCCGCGTAAAAAACTGCGCCAAAAAAAGCCATAATCAACGAAACTACAGCCCCTCCGGCCAAGCCCCACAATAATAAGCGCCAGGTTTCCTGCAGAAGCGAATGCAGCCGTGTATGAAACAGCTTTCGTTCCAACAGAATCTGTCTGCGGTACTGTAAAACCACCAAGAGGATACCTATATAATAAAATGGCTGTACTGTCAATTGTAATAAGGCATCCGTGAATCGATACCATAACTGAAGGGTGAAGTCCATAAGCTGTTATCTCCTATCAAAGACTTTTTCTGAACTCTCCATATTCGACGAATCAAAGCTAAATCCTGCCTGTCCTATTATTTAAGTTCGAAAAAACCGCCCAAAGGGCGGCAAAGTATTTGATGCTAGGTTCTGTTATTCTGTTACTTGGCAATCAATTCTTCAAGATACTTCACTGCTGCATTCAACTGCAGATCACTGCCCGGTTCTTGAATCTTGGCTATAATGGCTTCTTCCAAAGCAGCGGCGGTTTTGGCATCCACATCGCCGGTCAGGGGCAGCTTGTGCAAGCTTTGAAACGACCTGACGGCTAAAGCCGTTTTTTCGCTGAAATACCCATCCATCCGGTCAGGTTTCAAGCCGAGGCCTGCGAGCATGATCTGCAAATTCTTGACTTGATCGCCCGTTGTATCCTTCTTCATCACCGGCTCCCTAATGATCGGGGTTGCATTATAATAGCCGGGTTGCTCCACAGGAATATCGGGGGTCACACCCTTGCCGTTAATCCATTCACCCTTCGGGGTAAGCCACTTGGCTATCGTCATCTTGATATTGCTGCCATCGCCCAGTTCCTCGGCATAGGTAGTTTGGACGGTTCCTTTGCCATAGGTGGTTTCACCCACCAGTTTGGCGTCTGCCGATTGTTGTAAAGCGGCAGCAAGAATTTCCGAGGCGCTGGCACTCCCTTTATTCATCAGCACCGCAATAGGGTAAGTCTTGCCCAAGCCCTCTGATAAGGTTTGAGGCTCCTTTCTGTCCCTTGATTCAATCTGGAGAAGAGCTTTGCCCTCCGGAACCAAGCTGTTAAGAATCTGGATCACACCCTCTAAATAACCGCCCGGATCATTTCGCACATCAATAATCAGGCCTTTCATGCCTTGGGACTCCAGAGAAGTTAGTTCTTCCAAGAACCGGTCAGCGGTGTGCTGTGAAAACTGGGTGATATCAATCTTGCCAATCAGGTGATCCAGCATTTCCGAATAAATCGTTTCGATATTAATATCGTCGCGAACCACAATGATTTCAATCGGTTGGACCGCATCAGACCGCAGGATTTCAAGCGTAGCTTTCGTTCCCTTAGGCCCTCTTATCTTCATCACGGCTTCATTCAGCTTAAGCCCTTCAAGGCTAACTCCATTCACGGAAATAATGACATCCTTGGAGCGGATGCCCGCTTTCTCGGCGGGGGAATCTTTAATAGGCGAGACTACCGTAACCTTGCTGCCTTCTAAACTGACTTCAGCTCCGATACCGGTAAAGGTCGATTCTACATTCTCCTCAAAGCTTTTGGCTTCTTCCTCATCCATGTAGACGGAGTAAGGGTCTTCCAAAGCATCCAACATTCCGTTGATGGCTCCATTCAAGACCTTCTCCTTATCTACCTTGGAAACAAATTTATTTTCTATTAGCTGGTACGTTTTAACAATTTTCTGGATTTCTTTATCCGTTAGGCCAGGCTTTGGAACAGGGGTGCCTTGAGATGCTTCTTCTCTCGGCGTCTGTACACGATCTAACCAATCCTTTGCCGGACTTGCCAGCAGGATGGTGATTATACTGCTGGCTAACATCGTTATCATCATAAATACAAGTACAGTACGGCCTTTAAATGCCATAATAAATCCACCCGATTCTCTATCTTCTTCTAGTTTCTAGTATATTCCCAGCCCGTACGATTTATTATATTTGATTAGGTTGGAATTGCAATTTTACTTTAAGTATTTCATCGGGTTTACCGCTTTCTCATTGATCCTGACTTCGAAATGCAGATGGTTGCCCGTAGATCTGCCGGTAGAACCTACCTCAGCAATCTTCTGGCCGCGTTTAACCGCTTGTCCTTCCTTTACTTTAATGCCGCCTTTTCTAATATGTCCGTATAGCGTCCATGTGCCGCTGCCATGGTTAATGATCACCGTATTCCCATATCCGCCGTACGATTGGGCCACAATGACCGTACCCGATTCAGCCGCTACAATCGTAGTCCCGTTGGGTGCCCCAATATCTACACCTTTATGATTGGCGCCCATTCTGCCTGTGAGCGGGTCTTTCCGTGATCCGAAATTTGATGTGATCCGGTTGAATGACGGCACAGGCCATAGAAACTTGCCGCCTTTCCTGTAAGAGCTGAGAATCTTGTTCTTCTTCTCCAACAGCTTGGACACTTCTCTTGCAGAGGTGATCAGGAACTCTTCCTGTTCTTCAGAGATTTCTTCCAAGTGCTTCTCTTTCGAATTCAATCCGGCGATCAAAACTTGTTTATTTTTTTCATTCACCAGCAGGTTTTGTTTGATTTTCTCGGTGTTTTTATACAATTGTTTAACCGCGTACAAGTTATCGTTGATCTGTTTTCTCTTCTCCGTAACCAACTGCTTGTCCGCTACATCGTCCTCCAGAATATCTTTATCCTGACTTACTATGGAAGTTAACACTTGATACCGGTCAAGAAAGTCGACAAAGCTCGTCGAACTCAGCAAAACATCCAAGTAGGAAACAACCCCGCTGGTATACATCAGCCGAATTCTCGATTTAAGCAGGCTGTCCCGATCCTCAACCCGTTTAATGGCAGCTTCCAGCTCTTCCCCAGCCCTGATCAACTCTTGGGACACCCGGTCGATATCGCCATCTATTTTCTTTAAGTTATCTATAGTTTGGTTTATTTTCTCCTGCAGAACATCAATAGCCTTCTCGGCGGCCGTCTTATCCTTGTGGATTTTAATAATCTGCGTTTTGGCAGAGGCTGCTTCATTCTTGGCCTGGGCTTGTTTCTTCTTGAGTTCATTAAGTTCCCTGTTGATTTTCTCGAGTTCTGTTAGAGCTTGTCCTTGATAAGGCATCAGAAAAATGGATAAGAGCGCTGCGATCAAGACCAGTGGTGTAATTTTCTTCAATGCTTATACCTCCTAATTCCTTTACACTTTCAAAAATTTCCTAACAGAGATGGTGCTGCCCCAAATGCCGATACCCATGCCCAAGCATAAC
>DASWUO010000144.1:0-9447 GCA_036401615.1 Bacilli bacterium
ATAATTTCTCTTAAAATTCTTCTGATCATGCCATCGTTCTGCATTTGTTCATCGATAGCCCGATCCGGTTTGCATGGCTGAAGAAGCACCCTTCCTTCCCCGGTAATTTCCCATTGATAATTCATATTTTGACTGGATAAGGTATTGCCATAAACACACAATCGAATCTTCGCCTGCTGCGGATAAGCAACTAGACAAGCCATATCTACATAAATCGGATGAACAGGGTCAAGCTCTGTTATGTATAGTGGACCTGCTGTCAATAATCCAAGCGTTCCCGGCCCTTTAAATTTGATTTTGGCTAAATCGCGGGTAATCATGACATTTTTTACTGTCTGAACATGGGTGGTAAACTCTAGTCCTTCTGTATAGAAGAGGACATTCCGAAATTCAAAGAGCAGATCGTCCTTCTCCTCGATTGGGACAATTCCGGTACAGTAACCGTTAGGAAGTCCTAAGATGAATTGAGAAGGGCCTGAAATGCGGGCTTTAACAAACCTTTTTTTTCGATAGATTCCCGGCAGGTTCAAGAAAGAATCTTCCCGCTGGGCTGAGTTCCCCCGAAAAGCGACAATCTGTTTGGGGTGCAGCACATATACGGACTCACTTTGCTCCATCGACAAGGTAGCAAATTGCGTTCGTTGTTCAGTTTGCTCAAATGCAATATTCATAGGCGATCCTCCGCGATGATTATCTCAGTGGGCTCCTTCTTGCCTCTTCGCCATATGGAAAGACGAATAATCCGGCTCGATAAAAAATAGAGCACTACAAGGATGATGGCGGTTATTCCCGTATATTTAATTTGCCGCAAAAGCTTTTCTCTGTCTTGAGCTACTTTTTCAATGACTTGCAATCGATTCTGCAGTGTCTGGTTATTTTCAGCAAGCCGGCGGTTCTGCTCTAATAACTTTGCTTCTGTCTCTTGGGATAAGCGCATCGCCTCGGCCAGCTTTTCCTTCTGTTCTTCCAGCTGCTGCTTGGTCTGTTCATATTGTTCCTGCATCTTTTCTACATTTTCAGGCAGGTAATAAAAGTCTTTGACCCGATCAATAATATTAGCCTCAGCAGCGGAAGCAGGCAGTAGAAGTCCCCATACCAAACCAGCAGCAAGCAGTGTTTGTCCCAGAAATGTTCGATAAGAATACACCCGATCTGAATTATGATTGTTCATTGTGCTTTCCTCCTCCGTTAGAATGCTGGCAGCTAATTTCTAGAAAAGTGCGTTATATTTCATTTTACCTCATAATTCGACAGAAACCTATTTCACAGCATTGAAAAAGACCAAAAATATTTTATTTTAATAAATAAAAAGTCCAAGAAATCAGATGATTTCAAGGACGATTTATATAATATTTATAGTGATTAGATAGTATTGAAATTTTCTAAAGGAACCGGAATATGCCCGTACTTCGGCTTCGCTCCTTTCCCCTCCGATGCCCATTTCACCGCATTGGCAATAACCCGGATGATTTCTTTATTATGGTAGGTCGGATATGTCTCATGGCCAGGACGGAAATAAAAAATTTTTCCTTGTCCCCTCGTATACGTACAGCCGCTGCGGAATACTTCCCCCCCTGCGAACCAACTAATGAAGATAAGCTCTTCCGGAGCAGGGATGTCAAAATGCTCACCGTACATCTCTTCTTCCTGAAGCTCAATATACTCTCCGATTCCAGCAGTGATGGGATGAGCCGGATCAACGACCCATAGCCGTTCTTTCTCGTCGGCTTCTCTCCATTTCAAGGCGCATGTAGTACCCAACAGCTTCCTGAATATCTTGGAGTAGTGACCTGAATGCAGCATAATTAATCCCATGCCCTCCAGTACTCTTGCATGGACTCGTTCAACAATCTCATCTGCTACTTCATCATGTGCCATATGTCCCCACCAAATTAGAACATCTGTATTCGCCAATACGTCTAAAGTAAGACCATGCTCTAATTCATCCAAGGTTGCGGTGCGGGTAGTAAATTCGTAATCCTCTAAATTCGTGGCAATGGCTTGATGTATCCCATTCGGGTATATTTCTGCTACTTTTGGATTGCTTTTTTCGTGCCGGTTCTCATTCCATACGGTTACTTGAGTCATGTTGGTTTTCTCCTTAAACGGTTATGTGGTTACTGCGGAAATCGACCAGATCGATTGTCCTCTTATCTTGTGCCGCTTGAAATATGGCTTCCAATACCTTCTGATTGGCATATCCATCTTTCAAGTCAGGCAGTTCTTCGCGCACATGCCCGCGCAGCATATCGACGAAATCTTGCATTTGACCTATCTTATATTCATCAGGCACTCGATGAAGCTCGTTCACACTCAAGGAAGGGTTGTTTAACTCTGCATTCGGACGAATCCAGGTTAATTCTTCCCTTTTTTCACAGCTGACCGATATGGTTCCATTCTCGCCGTATATTGTAACCTCTAATTGATTGCCGGATCCATAAGCGTTCCGCGAGGTTTGGAATACTCCTGCGATATTGTTGTCTAATGTGGCCAGAAATCCGCTAAAATCGTCGATGTCCACTTGAATCATATTATTCGTAACAGGGTCAAGCCGTTGTGGAACCAAATTCTTCATCATAGCAGATACTTCCTGAAACTCACCTGCCAAAAAACGGGCCGCATCTACCATATGAGTTCCCAAATCGGCCAGCACGCCTGTTCCGCTGACTTCATGGCTGTAACGCCAGTTCATGGGTGTTTTAAACATGGGCAAACCCCAGGATTGAAGGTATTGAACAAATATGTTGCGGATAGGTCCCAGCTTCCCTTGACGAATTAAGTCACGTGCGTATCGAAATGCCGGTACATAACGATAGGAATAACCAACCATCGAAGGAACCTGATTGACTTCAAACAATTGGTTGAGCTCATAGGCTTCCTCAAAGGTTCGCGTAAATGGCTTTTCAGTCATAAAGGGTTTGTTATGAAGCAAACAGCATTTAACGATTTCATAATGAACATCATTAGGAGTAATGGATAACACCGCATCCACTTGATGATCTGTAATCAGCTTTGAATAATGTGAATATTGCTTTTCTTTGACAATGTTATGTTTGAGGGCAACCTGTTCCATCGCTTGGGCATTGGAATCACACAAAGCGATAATTTGGACACCTTGTATTTCCTCCAATTGTTCGATGTGGACATTGGCCATCCCGCCTAAACCAATAATTCCAACGCTAATTTCTTTCATCTCTTATTCTCCCTAGTGTACGTTTATAAAAAAACTCCCTTTACCACTGAATGCAATGGTAAAGGGAGGGCACTGCATCAATGTAAACTACTGTTACCTAGTCTTCGCCCACTCATCCATTTGTTTTTGCTTCTCGGCGATAATTTTATCCAGACCTGCCGTTTTAAGCTTTGCAATGTACTTTGGAATGTATTCCTCAGGATCTACAGACCCGCTCACAATGACGTATTTGAATTCTTTCTCGACATTACTTGCAGCGGCAATTTCATTCTTCACGGGTTCCGTATTAAAAGTAAACCCTAGTGCACGTGATTTTTCTGCACTCTTGTTGTAGTCGATATACGATTGCCATTTATTGGGATCTTCGTTGGCCCATACATGAGTAAGCGGCAAATTCCCAATCATCCAGTTCATGGTTACTGGATATCCCGTTGTAGCGGAATCAAGTCCTGGAGCAAAATCAATGATATTTCCTTCTTTTACCACATAGTGTTTGCCTTCAATACCATTAAGAATCAAGTTCAATATTTTCGCATCAGAGTACAGTAGATTCATGAACATCATAGCTCTTTCCGGATCTTTCGAAGTACGGGAAACCGCTATTAAGGCGCTTGTCGCATCTGTAGTGGAGGTGAAAGGTGTTGCTAATTGTACTTCGACTAGTTCAGTGCCTTGTCCCCGACTATTCTCTAGAGCAGAACCGGGTTTGTATGAACCTGTTGTTGCAAAGGTTTTACCTGTACCAAGTGATTTTCCAATATCCTGCAAGGTTGCTGCATCTTGATTAACATAGCCGGCCAGATACCATTTACGCATCAATTTTGCATATTCCATATACTTGGGATCTTCAATCTTATTAATCACGGTAAGTCCTTCACCATGGCGGAGCAATTCTCCAGGGCCATCACCCAGAATATCATAATACCCGTAATCCAGAATACTGGCTGATGGAGAAGATCCACCTGTATTCATGAAGGGAACCATACCAGGCTCATTTTCCTTAATTATTTTGAATAACGGCTCCATATCTGCTAATTCCTTGATTTTGGAAAGATCGAAATTATATTTGTCAACCGTTTCCTTGCGCAGAGTAAGTCCTTTATCAGCTGCGAATTCTTTGTTAGCCACCATAGCGTATAATTTTCCATTCACTTTCGCTGCACTCACAATTTCAGGATCAATTGTATTCAAGAATTCTTGGCCATACTTTTCAACAAGTTCATCTATGGCCAGAAAGTTTCCTTTTCCAACGGATTGGGTATATCCAAACCAACCCGCAGAGAAGATAAGGTCAAATGCTTGGCTGGATGCAAACATTAAATTCGTTTTCTCACCCCATGCGCCCCAATCGACAAACTGCAGATCCAATGTTGCGTTTATTTTTTCTGTTAAAATTTTGTTGATTTCCGCCATGACAAGATCATGATCTTTTTGAGGACCGCCAGGCATAACCAGAACCACTTCATATGGATCCAATTTCTTTTCTGGTTCTGGTGTTGGTTCAGCAGTAGCGGTATTTTCTTTCGGTTTTTCAGTGACGGGGGCGTTTCCAGTTGAATTACTGCACCCTGCAATCAAAGAAATCATTACAAACACTAACAGTAAAAACTTAATACTTTGTCTTGCTCTTTTCATTTCCTTTACCTCCCGTAATTTTTTGATATATGCCAACTAGATTAATACCTAGGATTAGCCTTTAACAGCTCCAATGGTCATTCCTTGGATAATATATTTTTGGAAGAAGGGGTAAGCAAGTATGATGGGTCCCGTCCCAATGACGGCCATCGCCATACGAACAGTTTCTGTAGGAACCAAGGATAATAACCGGGATTGGCTTGTATTGCCGGGACTGTTCAGGATAAAGTTAATATCCAACAAAATTTTATTCAATAAATATTGCAGGGTGTATTTTTCCCGATCTGATATAAAAATCAAGCTGTTAAACCAGGAATTCCAATAGGCCAAGGTATAGAACAAGCCGATAGTGGCCATAACAGGCAAAGATAAACGCAGAATGATTTGAAAGAAGATTCGAAATTCACCGGCCCCATCGATTTGTGCACATTCAATTAATGCCGGAGGACTTGTGGTGGTAAAGAAGGTTCGCATAATAATGATGTTAAAGGCATTCAACAGTAATCCGGGTACAATCAGGGAGACCAACGAATTATTGATTCCCAATAAATTAGTATAAACTAAATACCAAGGCACTAAGCCTCCATTAAAAAGCAAGGTGATAAAAATGTAGAGTGTCAACCATTTGCGAAACGGAAAATCCTTGCGGGATATCGGATAAGCGAACAATGCAGTTAACAGAAGACCCACTAATGTACCTATAACAGTTACTGCAATCGTCACTCCATAGGCGTTGAGGATAACAAAAGAGTCATTAAACAAGTAATTGTATGAAGTAAAACTGAGTTTTTCAGGAAATAAAGAGTAGCCCTTTAACGTTAACGTTCTTTCGTCTGTAATGGATACCATGAAGACAAGAAGGAGTGGGACTAAAGTCACCGCAATGTACATTATGAAAATGAGATGCAGCAGCCATTGCATATTAAACAGGTTTGTTTTCATCGAATTATCCTTTCAGTTAGAATAGAGCATTTTCATCGTTAACTTTGCTTACAATGTAGTTAGTTCCATAAATTAACAAGAATCCAAGTACCGACTGGTATAAACCTGCTGCTGATGCCATACCCACATTCCCCATCTGCAATAGAGCCCGATAGACATAAGTATCAATGACATTGGTTGTGGACAAGATCGCACCCGAATTCAATGTCACTTGGTAGAAGAGACCGAAATCGGCATAGAAAACGCCGCCAACCTGCAGTAAGAACATAATCATAATGACAGGCGTGATTAGAGGAATCGTAATGGATTTCATCTGCTGCCATCTTCCGGCGCCGTCCAGCTTTGCTGCCTCATAGTATTCGCTGTTGATCCCCATAATAGCAGCAAGGTAAATAACACTGTAATAACCAACGCTTTTCCATGTATTTACAATGACAAGTATGAAAGGCCAGTATTTGGGCTCGCTATACCAAGAGATCGCATTAATTCCCAAGGGTTCAAGAATCAATTTATTGATAAAACCATATTCAATACTAAGGAAGCTATAAGCGAGATATCCCAGAATAACAGCTGACAGCAGAAACGGAATCAAGATAATGCTTTGATAAAACCTGGAGGCCAGCTTGCGTCTTATTTCATTTAGCAATAAAGCTACGGATACGGCTATGGTGATGTTAAGAAAGATAAATACCAAGTTATACAGTACGGTATTACGCGTGATAATGAAAGCATCCTCCGTACTGAACAAAAACTCAAAATTACTGAGGCCGACCCAATCACTGGCCCATATCCCTTTGGCATAATCAATATTTTTAAAAGCAATCAAAACTCCAACCATCGGCAAGTAATTATTAAAGAAAAAATAGATAAGGCCCGGCAATGTCATGATCAGTAGGACCTTGTATTTTTTTATCAATGTCCAGAGAGACTTTTTAGGCACATCGATGATTTTCGAGCTTATGGATATTTGCGTTGGATTCAAAGTGCACCCTCCCTTTATCTGATTCCCATATTAAGATCATAACTGTTATCTTAGGAACAGACTACTCGTTTGGTGTCCTTCTCTATACGTGAAGTGACATTAAAAAAAACCGGGAGGCAACCCCGATTTTTATTATTTTTAATTATTTTTTATAAAATTGTTTACGGTAATCCTGTGGATTCATGCCATAATGCTTGCGAAACATTTTGGAAAAATGAGAAAAGTTCGTATAGTGAAACGATCTGGCGATATTACTAATCATCTCGTCCGAATGAGTTAGTAATTCCTTTACCTTCTTCATCCGCTCTTGAACAATAAAGTCAGTCAGGCTGATGCCCACTTCTTTCTTAAACAGCCTTGATAAATATGAAGAATTAATATGCGCGCATTTGGCCAGATCGTCCCGTGAAATCTCTTCGAATATATGATCTGCAATATAATGCTTCACTTTATCTACTACGGAAGACCCCCGCTCAATAGCCGACAGATGCTCTATCACCGTTCGAAAGATCCGTTTGGTCCAATCCTGAAGCTGATCCAACGATTTAACCGCTGAGGTCTGGTCTAAAGCTGCTCCGTTGGCAAATATCGTCTGCACCGAAATACCGCGTTTATGCAGTACGCTATAAATGGTTTGAAGCAGGGCATGATATAGAGCGCTAAGTGTTTCCGAATTGACGTTAGCCTCCTTGCGCAATTGGCCAAACATATCATTGGTGAGTTGATCCAACTCATCCATTCTTCCTGTCTCTATTAGCTCGGCCCACTCAAATAAAGCAGGAAGCTGCAATTCTTGCAGGTCTACTTGCTGGTTTCTGGAGAAAAACACGGATTTAGACAAGGTTACATTATTATGATTCATTTGCAGTAGTGCATTATAGGATTGCGATACCATGTTCAGGGTTACCCAATCTCCAATATAACAAGATATACTGCAGAATAAATACTTAGAGCAAGCTTCAATATATAACTTGCAGTTTTTCTTTAACTGTTCAAATGTTACCTCCGGCTTATGAGCATCGTCTGCCTGAAGCAGGACGAAATGCACACCGTTTCGATCCTGTAGCACCTGTCCTGACTGCTTACCCAGGATCATCTCTGCTGCCGCATTCCGCAGTGCATACTCCATAATCTCTTCATCACCTGTACTAAGCTTCTTTCCCCATTGCTCAATACTAATCATAATAAGTAAAACCTTACTATTAATGTAAATTGGCATCATATGGGAATCTATGGCTTGCTCAATGTGACGCTTCGTCGGAATAATCCTCTGCCAGAACAAATCCTGCCAGAATCTTTCGAAGAGAACCGGTTTTTTGGCTTCCCATAAATCGAAATATTGTAAATAAACTTCATTTAATTGCTTGATCTTTCTTTCCTCGATTAATTTTCCAAGAGCACTCTGAGCGGTTTGCCTCAGCAGCTCAAATTCAACCGGTTTAAGCAAATACTCGAAGCTCCCAAGATGGACAGCCCTTTGAGCATATTTGAAGTCAGCATGACAGGTTAAGAATATTACTTCAATCGCCGGAAAACGTTCTTTCACCCATTCCATTAATTCAATGCCATTGCCGTCAGGCATTTCAATATCACAAATGACAAGATCAATCGCTGTATGAAGCAAAACCTCCTTGGCCTGATCCGTGTTGTAAGCTTTATGAATTTCCGAAAACTCGAGATTGTGCCAGTCGATGCCTTTCTCAATACCCTCCACAGCGAACCATTCATCATCCACAATTAGCAGCCTATACATAGTTGTCAACTCCCTGTTTGAATTGGAATCAGTACGCGAATGACCATTCCTCTGGGATGGCCTGGCTCGAAGCGCAGCGAAGAGTCATCCCCATAATGAAGCTTCAAGCGGCGGCGCACATTCCAAATGCCAAGATGGTTTTCACCTTTATCGGTGTGCCAGCTATCCTGCTGCAGTTCTATTAGCTTCTCCGGCTGGATTCCTGTGCCATTATCGCTAATTTCCACTTCATACAGTTTATCCGGCTGCTCCTTGGACTTAGCAACAGATATACGTATACAGAAAGTTTCATCACTCATATGAAAACCGTGAAGAATGGTATTTTCTACAAAGGGTTGGATAATTAGCGGAAGAATCTCTGCATCCTCCAAACCTGGTTCCACATAAGTCTCATAACGTATATGTTGCGGAAAACGAAGCTGTTGAATTTCCAAGTAACTTTCAATATGGTTCATTTCTTGTAAAACCGTTACAACGGACGTATTGGTTCGGGTAATAAAACGGAAGTAATTGGCAAGATGGGTTGCCATTTTCTTAATTAGATCATTTCTCTTTAATTCAGCAAGATTAAAGAGGATATTGATGGAGTTTAGCAGAAAATGCGGATTAATCTGTACTTGCAGATGCTTGAGCTCGGCTTGCTGTGTTCGAATCTGTTCTTCATATACGTTGATTTTCAAGCTTTGAATCTGGTTGACCATATCGTTAAACGTTTCATTAATGGTCATAAATTCCTTGGATTTGTCACTATCAAGCCGCGTGTCTAATTCTCCCTGTCTAATAAGCCGCATCCCTTTAATCAGTTGTTTCATCGGCTTCAACAGGATATTCTGCAAGAATATCAAGTAAAACACCAGAATCACAAGTCCCATAAGTGGAATGATGAAGATAAGTCTTTGAAAATAAGGAAGCCGCTGTAAAAGTGTACTCTCCGGAATAAGT
>DASWUO010000145.1:0-6425 GCA_036401615.1 Bacilli bacterium
CGGTTGTTTCTGCAGGCTGTTCCTCAGGAATATCCAGGGGCTGCTTAAGAAACTCATCAAATGATTCACCAAGCGGCTGCGGATTTTCTGCAGCTTTGCCAAAGAGCTCGTCCAGAGATGCGCCGAGGGGCTTTAGTGAGGACTTTCCATAGGGCTCTGCCATCGGTTCTCTTACGGATTCAGCAAAATATTCTCTGGCAGGTTCTGCATAGGGTTCGGCAACGAAATTGGTGAACGAGTCTTCAGTCGATTCGCCGTAAACTTCCCGTGGGGTCGCGGCCATTTCCGGGGAAGCCAATCGCGGGTTTTTGGCAATCATCTGGTCCATCCATTCCTCAGACTCTTTAAGCTGCAGCAGCTGGCGGGATTTCTCGATATCCTGGGCGGAGGGCTCAAGTACTGCCGCCGGAAGCTCCTCCGAATCTGCGGTGTATACGGTAACTCCGGTGAATCTCCGTTGTTCTGCCTGAAATGCTGATGGTAATTCAGCCTTCTCTTCAATACGCCTCCCCAGGGGTTGGTCATATTGCATATGTGATTCCCGCTCTGACTCCCGGTCTTGCCGAGTGGATCCGTGATCTGTATGCCCCGATAACTCTGTTTTGCGTACATATAATCCGCCTTTGCAGCTTTCCGTGAAGTAAAACACCATCATATCATTAAACGCAATCAGCTTTAATGCATGCTCAAATCCGGGGTCATCCATAAATTGGTCAATCAGATGATTGACCTCTACTCTTCTATGATGATCATAATATTGTTGTTTGATGACAGTACCAGCTAGAATATAGTCGCAATTTCTCAGCATGGACTTTAATTTTATTCTTTTCAGAGGATTCATTAAAGTGGGCCACTCCTGTATATGGAAATGTATTTGCATTACATGAGACTTTTACTACTATATGTTGTAGTTTATTATATCATGAAGCACTATAGAAAATAAATCGCAATCGCAATATTTCTTTTGAATAGTATAAAATAACAATTCCCATTGCCAGTTCCCGAACCCTGTGCTATGATTGAAAAAATTTACCCGAAATATCCTGCGAAGGGGGACGGAAAAGTGGCTTATTATTATAATGAACCATCAAGGACATTTAGTGAATATTTATTGATGCCCAATCTAACGGCGAAGGACTGTACGCCAGCGGGTGTCGAGTTGAGAACACCTATCGTAAAATTCAGCCGGAATGAACAGTCAGCAATTCTATTGAATATTCCTTTTTCATCGGCGGTGATGCAGTCTGTCTCCGATGATAAGATGGCCGTGGCATTGGCAAGATGCGGCGGCATTTCCTTTATTTACGGCTCCCAATCGATTGAAAACCAGGCATCTATGGTGCGTAAAGTGAAGGGGTATAAGGCGGGATTTGTCGTTAGCCGTTCTAACCTCACCCCATCGGATACCCTCCGTGATGTATTGGGGTTGAAAGAGAAGACAGGACACTCCACCGTTGCTGTCACCCATGATGGAACCCCCCAGGGAAAGCTGCTGGGTATAGTAACAGGCCGGGATTACCGGCTTAGCCGCGATCCGCTCAATAAAGAAGTGCTCGATTTTATGACTCCCTTCTCTAAACTCATCTATGGTAATTCCGGAATCAGCCTGTCGGATGCAAACAACCTCATTTGGGAACATAAGTTGAATTGTTTGCCTATTGTTGACGAGCAGCAAAATTTGCTCTATCTTGTTTTCCGTAAGGACTATGATGAACATAAGGAAAATCCGCTTGAGCTTCTGGATGGCAACAAAAGTTATATTGTCGGCGCTGGAATCAACACCATGGATTACCAGGAAAGAGTTGCCGTTTTAGTGGATGCCGGCGCCGATATTCTGGTCATTGACTCATCAGATGGATTTAGTGAGTGGCAGCGGGAAACCATCAGGTATGTAAAATCGAATTTTAATATACCGATAGGGGCTGGCAATGTTGTTGACCGGGAAGGCTTCCTCTATCTGGTGGAGTCTGGCGCGGATTTTATTAAAGTGGGCATCGGCGGGGGTTCCATCTGTATCACCAGAGAGCAGAAAGGCATCGGCAGAGGACAAGCCTCAGCGCTGATTGAAGTTGCCGAAGCAAGGAACGAGTATTACGAGGATACCGGCATTTATATTCCCATCTGTTCGGATGGGGGGATTGTCCACGATTACCACATCACGCTTGCCTTGGCGATGGGGGCTGATTTTGTCATGATGGGCAGGTATTTCGCCCGGTTTGACGAGAGCCCGACCAGGAAGCTTAAGGTAGGCAGCAACTTTGTCAAGGAGTTCTGGGGAGAAGGGTCAAACCGGGCACGCAACTGGCAGCGGTATGATTCCGGCGGCAAGCAGACCCTTGTATTCGAGGAAGGCGTGGATTCTTATGTTCCTTATGCGGGCAGCTTGCAGAGCAATTTAGACAGGACCATCAGTAAAATCAAATCTACAATGTGCAACTGTGGTGCTTTGTCACTGGATGAATTGAAACATAAAGCAAGAATTACCGTTGTATCGGCCACCAGCCTTATTGAGGGTGGAGCCCACGATGTGATTCTGAAGGAAAGCAGTTTATCGGAGGAATAAAGTAGGCACTTTTGTAATAACTTTGAACTAGCCATGAGTTACCCTCGGAATAATCTGGAATTAAGCTGGAAGGTATAGCTTAGTTTCGGGTTTTTTTTGTACTTCATAGCATGGTGTTTCAACTCCTCTTTTATCGGTTAATGATGAGTAGAAGGGTGGTGAATCTTATGATTAGAGGCGCATTATTGTTTTTTATTCTAGCTGTTATTGCTGGTTTATATGGTTTTCTGGGAGATGCCAACGTGATTGCCGACTTGGCCAAAGTCTTGTTTGTAGGATTTCTTATCTTATGCGGGGTTTTTCTTGTTATGGGGAACAGATCCAACCAACCACACGAGGAGGAGTTGACATGGAACAAAAATTTACGAGAGTACACGTAGTCAACGATATTGGTGAGGCCAGCGCTAAGATTGGACAATTGGAGCAGGACGGGTATGCCAAAGAAGAAATATTCGTTCTTACCCATGATAGAAAACGAACCGAATATATAAGCAAACACACCCATGGCCAAATGGTAGGCATAGCTGAAGAGGGTGTGATTAATGCCGTTGCTAACCTGTTTCGCTCAACCGGTGAAGGACTTCGGGCCAAGCTTCGGGCTATGGGAATTTCTGCAGGATATGCCGAGCAGCTGGAGAGAGAAATGGATATGGGCAAAATCGTCATTCTCGCTTGGAGCGGCACTATCTACGATGAGGATAACCACGACCCGGATATAACCTATTTTCCTCCAAGCAGCACGTATGTGCCTTTGACATAAGAATTACTCGTAAGCATGTTTTAAAATAGGCCGAAATAGGTGATGAATATACTAAACAAAGCGGGAGGCTTATTCATATGACCAAACAAACGAAGGTCCATGTGGTGGACAACATCCTGGAAGCCCGTAAGAAGATCGAGGAGATCCACCATCAGGGGTATGGGAAAGAGAAGGTATATGTCCTAACTCACGACAAGAAGAGAACTGAGGAAATCACAGAACATATCGACAGCAATGAGATTGGTTTAGCCGAGGAAGGGGTCCTGAATACAGTTGCAAATTTATTTCGTTCCACAGGTAATGAGCTGCGGGCCAAAATGAGAGCTATGGGTGTATCACGCGAGCAGGCAGAGCATCTGGAAGAGGAAATGGACAAGGGGAAAATCGTCATTCTTGCCTGGAAGGGCACAACCTATGACGAGAGCAGCTTTGACGAGAATATTACCTTTGATTCCACAGATAGTTATACCCCAATGACTTAATTGCCGGAACTACAGTCGCTTATTTCTAGAATATTGGCCAGTTTTATGATGACGTGGAACTACAGTGCTTTATTACAGCAAATGGTGGCCTGCAGCCTCAAGAATGATAAAATAGCTTACTGTAGTTCCCCTAGTAGCCAAAAATGGTTGAATTTCGACCAATAACGTACTGTAGTTCCCCCGATATAATTTAAAACACAGTTCCGGTCTGTAATCAGCTCATATCGGTCTATTGGATTCAGCAGGCCCTACTTTCTGGCCAGCACTGGAAAAGTCCCGCCGTGTAAAGGTTCGTTCTCCACCAATCCAAGACCATCGGTACAAATATGCGACTTACCGTCATACGTTGTGCCATCCGGCATATAAATAATAGCCAGCACCCGGCGTGGTTCATTGGTTACATTGGCATGGGCATAATGAAACGTCAAACCGTGGTGGAAAGTGCAGCTGCCTTTCTTCATAGGGACGATTACTGGTTTGCGGTTTTCCAGTTCAGTGCCTTGTACGAAATCAAAAATATTTTGCGGATTAACCAAATCGATTCCAGTCAATTTACCCACCTTATGGGAACCGGGAACAAACATCATGCAGCCATTATTCTGGTCAACATCATCCACAGTAAGCCAGATGGATAAGGCTCCCTGTTCATTCATCGGCCAATAAACGAAATCTTGGTGCCAAGGCGTAGGCTTAGAGTCCTTAGGCATTTTCCAAAGCGCATGGTCGTGAAATAATCGAATGCCTGAAGCACCGCTCAATTCCAGAGCCATGCGGGCGAGTTTGGGGTGGGTTGTGTATCTTGCCATACCCGCATGGTCACGCCAAGTGTTAACCTTCTGGTTCAACACCCGATAATAAGAACCGTCCTCCTTATCGGTTTTTATGGAATTTTCATCTTTGGATAACATAGCTTCTGTCATATATTCCGTAAGTTCATCCACTTCACTTGAAGTTAAAACATTGTTTACCTGCACAAATCCGTTTGTGCGGTAAAAATCGATTTGTTCCCCTGTCAGTATATTTCCCATAGTTAACCATCAACCTTCCTTATTGTAATCCCTCGTAGCTTAACTATAGGATACAATGCCGATGGGGCGGGATACTTGGTCTATTTTACAAGAATGATGGGTGAATTTGTTTTGCGGTAAGCGCCGGGTGACATGCCGGTATATTGTTTGAACAGCTTATTGAAGAAACTTAGATCATCAAAACCGACCTCTTGGGAAATGGCCATGATTTTCCCATCGGACTGGGTCAGCTGGGCTGTTGCCACCCGGATGCGGATTTCGTTGCGGTATTCTATAAAAGTTCGGCCGGTAAACTGCTTAAACTTAACTGCGAAAGCGGTCGGACTCATGCTGCATAATTGACTGATTTGGGTAAGGGTTAGCGGTTTGGCGTAATGATGTTCTATGAATTCACAGATGTGTTTAAGAATTTTCCCATCGGATCGGGGAGCGGGGGAGTGAGTTTGATGGATTGCGTAGCAGCGGCTGAGGAACAAAAGCAATTCAATTAAAAGTGTCTTTGTCATGATCTGGTATCCTAACCGTTTCTCAAGATACTCCATAATGATGCGGTCCAGAAGGTTCTTCATCTCCAGCTGCTCTTGAAGCTCCAGTTTCAGGTGGGACTTGAATCGAACGGCGTTGCGCAGAAAGGGCTCCATATAGAAGAAATCGACAAACGGGGTTACTGCAGATAAAGCCTCAATTTCTTTTTTTAACAAAGCGGGTATGAAAATAATATTATAAACGACAAGCCCTGTCCCCTTATTCGTTCTGTAAGCATGCTCCGCCTCAGGTTCGATAACAAATACGTCACCGGCCGAGATCCGGTAATTCTCGCCGCCGTTATAAACATGAATACCCGCCCCTTCAGCAACATATGCCATCTCCATAAACTCATGTGAATGAAGTTCAACATCTCGATCTACTTTATAGGCTCCAATGTAGAAGGGGAAGTCCTCGTTTTCGAAAAAGGCTTCGTTCAGATAATGGGCCACGTCGACACATCCTTGCCATAAATTCTGCAACTTCTCCTGTTTAAACCGGGAAGACCTTGCTAGAATAAGTTTAACACGAGCTTTATGGTTTGCCAATGAATCACCCGGCGGGCTGCAGTCTGGGGAAAGGAATTGATTCAAATATTGAGGAAGCGGGTAAGGGTTAATATACTATCTAAACTAGGAGAGATGACGACATGTGGTCTGAAATAAGTGCTGTGATTGTTGCCGTGGCTTTAGTCGTTCTTGTGATTTACTTAATTGGCGTGTTAAAGTCGCTGAAGACATTTCTGGATGGCATGGGTCAGAATATAAATCAGATCAAGAATGAAGTAACGGATATCAGCAAGGAAGTCAAAGGCTTGATTCAAACCACTAACCAGATCACGGCGGATGTAACCACTAAGCTGGATTCTTTGGATCCGCTGTTTAACACAGTGAATGATATCGGCCAGATGACCAATGATTTGACTTCATCAGTTAAAAATACCGCAAATGAATTTGTATCGTTGGTTCGCAGTAAACGCCGAACGGAGGTTAATAAAGAATACGGCAAAGTATATTCGTTGTTTAATGGCATCGCTGCGGCGATGCGGGTTTGGAATCGGATCAAGC
>DASWUO010000146.1:0-8219 GCA_036401615.1 Bacilli bacterium
ATCCGGTGCTTATGTAGGCAGCGATTGGATGAGTCCGAGCGAAACGACGGATTCCGCGAGAGTGTACACGGCACAGCAGTCGGGACGGCTCGTGATCGAATCGATGGCGTCTCTGGGCCTTACCTCCCTTGACGGAGCTTATATTAAAATTATGAAGAACGGGACACAAATCTGGCCGGCCAGCGATTGGCAGCTTGTACTCAACACTGTCCAAACGCCTGCAAACCTGATGGTTGAGGTCAATGCCGGCGACAAGATTTACTTTGTCGTGAACCGCTTCTTATTGGCTGCCGGTGATACTTTGACCTGGAATCCGACCATCAGTTACGACCGCTTGTATTATAAAGCGAGTGTCGGCGTCAGTTCCACACAGGGCTCCAATAACTGGAAGTATCAGGAATGGAACGGTTCCAGTTATGCGGACATGACCTGGGACGCGACAAACAGCCGCTGGGTCGGCTCCAGTTCTTCTACTCTAATAGGAAACAATTGGCAGCAGCCCGACACCAACGATTCGGCCAGAGTATTCGTCGCACCGCAGAACGGAACGATTATCATATCGGATCTTCTCACGAAACCCAACACGGGATCGGATGGGGTAAACCTGAAAATCATCAAGAATGGGACGCAAATCTGGCCCGCCAGCGGATGGAGAGCGGTCAACGTTACAACCATGGTGCATGCTGTTGTGACAACGACCGTCTCTACAAACGACAAGATTTATTTCATAGTGAATAAAAATGGTACTTCTACGAATGATTTGACAAACTGGGATCCGCTGATCACGTACCAATAATTTATCCTGGCTTACATTTACAAAAAGAAGAAATACCGGTTCAAAACTCAAAACCGGTATTTTTTTCTTTTGGGTTACCTTGAGTGCATTAGATAGAAGATTATGTAAGATTTTCCCCCTCTAAGTTTAAGAATCACCATTTACAATTTCAGGCAAGAACATTAACATTTATTTTGTAAACGATTTCAAAATATTGAGTTGTTGATACGGAGGTGAAACAAATGGATACAATTTAATCATCTCATCTTATGGGTTTAGTATTGTAGTTTAAAGTATTTCGTATCAGGATTGACGTCAGGCTCTGTAAAAAGTTTGTGAAAAATTAAATTAAACAAATTGTAAGCGATCTCAAGATAAAAAGAAGATGGAGGTTTTATTATTATGAATACAGCAGTTGGTCAGCACAGCAATAAAGCAAGACTTGTGTCATATTTGGCAATGATGATCTTGGCCGTTATAGCTGCGGTGCTTTTGGGGCAGGGGGCGGCACACGCCGTAACTTCGGGAGATGCCTACATCACCTATGATTCACCGACAGGAACATGGACAATGGGAACCGCACTGGGAGAGCAGAAAGTGCAGTTCAGCTCCGGCAAGTTTCTGCTCAAGAGCTTCAAAAATAAATCGTCCGGGCGGGAATATCTCGAGTCGGGCATGATCTCCGAAGAGTTTAGCATCACGGTGAATTCAACGGTATATACGGGAAACAGCGGCGGGTATACATATGATTCCCATACGATTACGACGCTTCCCGCGCCTGCTGCTTCACCTTCCGCTCCGGGTGCCCTCCTTCTGGCCGTTGTATTTCATAATTCGCTTTTTCAAATTACGGCCTATTATGAAGTGTACCCTACTGCTTCGGCGACATCCTATACCAGTCAAAGCTTAATCAGGCGCTGGGTTTCTTACAAGAATACTTCCGGAAGCTCCCAGACGATTACGGACCCGTTTATGTTAAATTTCCGCGTGATGGCGAGCAGGGCAGCCAATTTGCAATTGGCCAAATTCCAGGGCGGCGGGCATGAAAGAAATTATTCTCCCGAGTGGGTTAATTTGAGCTCCACCTACTATGAGGAAGTGAATAGTGACACTTCCCATATTACACCGGGATTGGGACATGCAGAGAATCTGACTAACGGTTCATCGTACGCTTCCCCTTTCTATGTATTAAAGGACACAACGTATGGCGAGGGAATCTATGCCGGATTTGACTATTTGGGGCTGTGGAAGGCAGAATTAGGCAACAAAAGCCCTGGCGCTGTATACATCGGTACGAAATTGAAAAATTTCAGCCAGTCGTTGGCCAACAATGCCATTTTGGACTTACCCAAATCTTTTACCGGCGTTTATGTCGGCGACCTGGATAATGTGACTGAACAATTGTATGATTGGCAGTATGTGTATAGATGGGACTATTCGATAGCAGATACCAATGATTCCAATTATTATAATTTCACAATTGGAGGCAACCATGAGGAACAGATCTTCAAGACAGTGAATATCGCCCGGGAAGCAGGCGGCAATGCGGTGCATGAAGATGCCGGATGGTATGATTTGATAGGGAATTGGATCGAGTCGTCGGCTGACTATAGATACGTAATGAAGTATGCCAAGAAGTCCCTCGCGAACCTTATGATTTGGATGCCGCTTCACCAATATCAGGATAACACCACCCCGATTAACGAGAATCCAAGCTGGGCGACAGATCCGGTTTCCAATCCATGGAACGGTTATATGCACACCTTTGATTTGGGGAACGATGCGGTGACCGCCAGGATGAAGGATTATGCATTAGAGAAAAAGAAGCTTTGGAACAGCTCTTATATGTATAGAACCGATGGATCCCCGATGGAACCGACCTCAACTAACACCTTTTTGAAACAATATAACAACTACATTAAGTTCTTCAAAGACTTAAAAGTGGCAGACCCAACCATGATGGTGAATTCGTGCTCAGGCGGAGGAGAATTTCTGGATTGGGACATGTTGGAGGTGTCTGATACGACACAGTTGACGGATACGAATATTGAGTCATTTTATTATGCGACCACCCTGTATCCCATGATCAAATATTTTGGGATCAACGGCGGGGGAGACAGTAATACAATGACCCAAGCAGACATCGATTCTGAACGGGCAAGGGTGAATAACAATAATTATTTCAAGACTTTAGGAATCAAAGTAAGGTACGAGAAGATTTACCATCCTACCGTGACCGGCGCGCTAAATGCGTACGATTACTTGCAGCGTATGAAAAAAGACAGAACCGTAGGGATCATCGAGCAATGGAATAGTAATATCCCAGCCGGTGCGGTGACCATTTACCCTAAAGCATTGAATCCGACACTAAATTATACGGTTACCTTTCTCAAAAACACTTCGATCGCGGCTGTTACTCAAACTGGCACTTACTGGATGACCAACGGAATCACCATTCCGACACCGCAAGCTGGTGAAGTCGTTTTGCTCAATGTGCCCAATATGCCTGGACGGGGAACGGATGTCACTGCACCGTCTATCCCCACGAATGTCACCAAGAAACTTGCCGGTTATCTGGGGCATGCGGGAGTAGAACTCAACTGGACAGCGTCAACCGACAACAATTGGTTTGGGTACTATGAGATTTTTAGGGCTGGCGTTTCGATTGGCAAAGTAAGCAAGGGAACGTTCTACCTAGATTCTTTCGGCCACGATATTAATGCCGCGTATACGATCAAAGCGGCGGATCCTGACAATAATAAATCGGCGGCAGCGACGGCAACTTATGTCTCCGTCGGCAACAATGCGGGGCAGGCGGCGCTTGGCTTCAGCGGAACGCAGGGGACTAACAATTGGAGTTATATGGAGTGGAACGGGACGGCTTACGTCAATATGACTTATGATTCTCCCAATACGAGGTGGAACGGCACTTCAGCCAATGCCAATATAGGAAACGATTGGATGCACCCGGGCGTTTCGACGGATTCCGCGAGAGTGTATACGGCACAGCTTTCGGGAAGACTAGTTATCGAATCGAAGGTGCATCGGAACACAAACCTCAACGACGGAGATAATATCAAAGTGATGAAGAACGGGACGCAAATCTGGCCGGCCAGCGGATGGACGCTTATAACAGACACCACGGATATAGCGTTCAACCTGATTGTTGAGGTAAATGTCGGCGATAAGATCTATTTTGTCGTGAACCGCAATGGAGACGCCATTAACGATTATCTGTACTGGAATCCTACTGTGAGTTATGACCGCTTGTATTATAAAGCCAGTGTCGGCTTCAGCACCACCCAGGGCGCCAATAACTGGAGGTACCAGCAATGGAATGGTTCAACTTATTCGGACATGACCTGGGATGCGGTAAACAGCTGGTGGGTAGGCTCTTATGCATTCAGTCTGGTTGGGAACAATTGGCAGCATCCCGACACAAATGATTCGGTAAGAGTGTTCGTCGCGCCACAGAGCGGAACCATTATCATCTCGGGTTTTCCCACAAAACCTAATACGGGATCGGATGGGGTAAACATCAAAATCATGAAGAGTTCGACACAAATCTGGCCGGCCAGCGGGTGGAGATTGATCAACGTTACATCCCCTGTCCAGTCGGTTGTGACAACGACTGTAACGAAAAACACCAAGATATACTTCATTGTGAATAAAAACTCGACCCCTACTAACGACTATTCAAGCTGGGATCCTATTATTACGTACCAGTAATTTATCTTTGCCAAGAGGCTGTCCCAACTTGGAATGCACCCCGTCAAGTAGACAGTTGAAAAAAATAAAATTGTTTATGCAGCCTTGGTCCGAATTTCCATTGGACTAAGGCTGTTTAATTTAGCTTGAAGTCTTTCGTAATTGTAGAAATGGTATAGTCATCAATGTCCTTCTTCAGGGCTTCGAACGTTTGGTATGTATGCAGGTAATATTTCTCGCACTTGAGAGTTCCCCAGAAACTTTCCATAGGTCCATTATCAATACACTTACCAACGCGTGACATACTCTGAGTGAGCCCATGAGTTTCTAATCGTCTCTTAAAGCCCCACGAGGTATATTGGAAGCCGCGGTCACTGTGAATCATAGGTATACGCTTGGTGAGGCTTGTAATGCCAAATCTAAGGTGTTAAAAACGAGATTATTGTTATTCGAACGACCTAAAACATAAGAGACAATGGACTTATCATGTAGGTCCAGGATTGCGCTGAGATAAGCCTACCGATTGGATCCCTGTGAGCTTCATCAGACGGTATATCCTTTTGTGGTTGATCTGTTGTTGAGTTTGTCGCCTCAAATGAATGGTTAATTGGCGATATCCAAAAATACCTTCCACCTTCTCGTGTAGCAAGATCATCTTATTAATCAGTTGTTGGTTTTCTTATTCTCGGGGGCTGATATTGCGTTTGGACCATTTGTAATAGCTCGAACGCGGAATCCCTGCTAATTCACATAGTAAATTTACGCTGATACGCTTTTCTCTCTGTACGACTTGGACGGCTAGATAGATCTTCTCATGCTGAACTTGGCTTAATAACGCCTCCCTTCGAGTTCCTGCAACTTTTTTAACAAGGCATTCTCCGCTCTGAGTCGCTCATTTTCGTATTCTAGTTTTTTTATAGCAAGCTTTTGCCGTTCTGCATCACTTAATTCCTCAGGTGCTTTTTTCTCCCTCGTCCATCCTTTAGGGCATCTGCGCCACCAGCTTCATATTTCTTAACCCATTGGTAGACTTGTTGGTATGAAACCTGATATTTTTCTGAAGTATTTGGATAATCGTGGTTGTGGGAAAGACAGTACAGGACAATATCGATCCGCTCTTTCCAATTTGTAGATCGTCCCTTAGTCATAGCGTGTGATCCTCCATTGTTGTAGGATTTTAAGCTGCTATGATCATTATACATGTTAATCCATTTTGTGAGTTGTGTGCGACTGGATATTTTGTACTTATCTATGATTTCATATTTCAAATATTTTCCTGAAAGATAGTCTAGAACTGCTTGCATCTTTAGCTCCGCTGAATAACTTTTATTGCGGCTCTGAATCTCTAACCCTTCAAGTCCATACAATTCATAACGACGTCTCCATTTCACCAGTGTATTTACACTAATTTTATATTTTCGAGAAACATCCTTACGTGTACCCTGACCGATTTCCAGCTCTTGTAATGCGGCTAGTTTCTCTGCTACACTATACTCATTCATTTTAGACATGAAAATGCTCCCCTTTAGGTAGTAGGTTTTATTATTTAACCTGTCTACCTTAAGGGGAGCATATCAGTTACTAAGTGTGGACATGCAAGGCAGTATACCGTACATGGATCGGGAGAGAACGCTTCTGGACCCATCTTATCGACTTGGCACAAGGGTGGAATGATATCCATATTCCCTTCAAGCAGTTGAAAGATGAAGCAAACATTCCCCTTCCAAACGCGTTTTTTATTCATAACCTTATCGTCATATTTCAAGAGAAGGAATACGCTGAAGCAGGAAAATCGGCTCTGGGCTCCGTACATTGGGTCAAATCTTAAAATCCTGCCGGATCCACTCGCTATCGCATTTTTCATAATGTTGCCATGCTTTAACACAATGTTAATAAAAGTTTGACCTGTACTGTAATCCCAAAATAGATAGTTTTACTTACAATACAAAACAAAAAAATCCCTCGACCATTATGTCAAAGGATGGATTCAAGTATTTGGTGGAGACAAGGGGGATCGAACCCCTGACCTCTTGCATGCCATGCAAGCACTCTCCCAGCTGAGCTATGCCCCCATATATTACCATTAATGTAAAATAGTAACATTATTCAGTTATTCGCCAATCTTTTAGGGTATGTGTTTCCGACGCAACCGTTCTCCCAGCTGAGCTATGCCCCCATTAGACGAACAAATCCGATAATACCACAGCACGGGACTTAATGTCAATGTCAGTTCTTGACCTTCTGCGCATCTTTAAAATCACTGTTGCTCAGCAACGTGTTTAATTCCTTCATAAACATGTTGATGTCTTTGAACTGTCGATATACCGAAGCAAACCGCACATAAGCCACCTCATCCACGGAATGAAGCTGTTCCATGACGATTTCGCCAATTTGGCGGCTTTCCACCTCAGCATTGGCCGTATTGCGTACTTCCTTCTCCACTTCCGACACGACCACCTCCAGCTTCTCCACCGGTACCGGTCTCTTCTCACAGGCTCGAATGAGCCCTCTAAGAATCTTATCCCGGCTAAACTCTTCACGGCTGCCATCCTTCTTGATCACAATCAGCGGGGTTTCTTCGATCATCTCAAAAGTGGTGAAACGCCTTTGGCATTTCTCGCACTCCCTGCGTCGGCGAATGGATTTATTTTCATTAGCGGGGCGGGAATCCAAGACTTTGGTACCGGAAAAATCACAATAAGGACACTTCATTCTTCTCATAACTCCTTTATTTCAGATCGACTTGCCTTGCCAAACCTTACCTGACATGAATCATGGATTAAAGTGCATAATAACTGTACCAACCATAAGGAGGTGAACAAGAATGGGTTCAGGACAATCTCGTTCAAGTAATGTATTAGTAGTACCTCAAGCTAATGCTGCTTTGGATCAATTGAAATATGAAGTAGCTCAAGAATTAGGAATTCAAATTCCGCAAGACGGATACTACGGTCACATGGCTACTCGTGATACTGGTGCAATTGGGGGCCATATTACCCGCCGTCTGGTTCAAATCGCCGAGCAGCAATTAGCTGGCAAACAGCAATAAATTTTATTACTCATTTTGCAAAATAAGAAGCGTTGGACAGCTGCAAAGGCAGTTTGTCCAGCGTTTTTTTCGAAATAAGATCTACAGTCCATAATACTTAACATACTTCTTATAATAATAAATGACACGTTGGATGTAATGGCGGGTTTCCCCAAAAGGAATTTGCCCAATGCTCTTATATTTGCCATTCCATTCCCCTGAATTTAGCCACTTCTTTAAGTTGCCCGGACCGGCATTGTAAGCTGCGGCAAGGATAGCCAACTGGTCTAATTTCGATTCGTCGGACAAATACCTTTCATGTTGAACCGTTAGGGATTGCAAATACCATGCGCCAATGTCAATATTGACTTCCGGCGTTTGCAGGCTTTCCAAGTTCAGGTTAGCGTAGCCGCCTTGATCTATGATCCATTCGGCGGTATCCGGCATAATCTGCATCAGGCCTACGGCACCTTTTCTGGAAACGAGTTCCGGTTTGTAATTACTCTCGACACGAATAATGGATGAGATCAGGTAAGGATCCAAATTATAATTTACCGCACTCAACTCAATTTGATCCCGGTACTTGATGGGATAAATCCATTTCCCTGCCCAATTGGTGTTATAAAATAACAATACCAGAAATAATAATAATAAAACAGCTAAAACCTTCTTGCTGCCCAGAAAATTCATTAGATGCCCTTTCTAAAT
>DASWUO010000147.1:0-2376 GCA_036401615.1 Bacilli bacterium
ATCTGATGTCAAATAAGCCAGCGGCTTACCCCAATTATTGATTGCATTGGTAAATCCGAAATTCGTACCGGATGTCTGCAGGTAAGGTCCTAACAATTTGGCCCCGCAAGATAAAAGCCGTCGAAGCAAAAAGTGCGAACGATTGGTTTCTGTAACACATAAAGGAACTTTTCGCGTTTGTAATTCATCATAATATTTCATAACTTTTGCTTCGAACTCAAGATCTAGATCATTAGGGTAGAAATTACAGGTTGGCATCACACCTGAGGCATTTCCTGTTGCACCAAATAAGTCCCCTTGGCCTGCACAGGCAAACAATGGAACTTCAATGTGATGTTTCACAGCCATTTCCCGAAGAGAAGATAGATAGCCTGTACGATCCTTGCAATCATAAAAATCTAATTCATTCTCTAATTGAACGGCAATGACCGTACCCTTTTCACCCGATTGAAACTGTTGAATAATGGGCATAATCTGATCAAACCATTTCCCGACAAAGTTAAGAAATAGGGGATCATTATCCCGCAAACGCATGTTTTCATGAGTAAATAAGAAAGAGGGAAGACCCCCTCCATCCCATTCCGAACAAATATAAGGCCCGGGACGCGCCACTACCCACAAGCCTTCTTCGGAAACCATCTGCAGAAAAGCCTTGACGTCCCGTTCACCTTCGAAATCCCAATCTCCTTCGATCAGCTCGTGATAATTCCAGGGAAAGTACACATCAATGCAGTTGTACCCTGCTTCTTTGACTTCTTTTAACCGATCACGCCATAGCCCCCGAGGAATCCGAAAATAAAATAAAGAGCTGCAAAGAACAATAACAGGTGAACCCTCAATATATAAAGCTTCCGGCTGAAACTTAACATTCATTTTCGATTCCATTGTTTTAGTCATGATTACCTCCGCTGATTAACCTTTAATTGCCCCTGTGATTTTGATCCCGTTCATGAAATATTTCTGGCCCAATGCAAAAATAATGACATTAGGAATAAGTGCGAGAATCGTCGCTGCAAATAACATTCCAAAGTCGGTGACACCAAATTTCCCGCCATTTAGTGAATAAATTCCAATTTGCAGTGTAAATTTTTCAGGATCATTCAAGTAGATTAATGGATTTAAAAAATCGTTCCATTGATAAGCAATTGTCAAGATGGCAATGGTAATCAAAATTGGTTTGCATAACGGCGTAATAATCCGAATGAGGATGCCAAAGGAACTGCACCCATCCATCGTAGCTGATTCATCCAGTTCACGCGGCAATGATAGAATAAACTGGCGAATTAGAAATATAGCATACGCCCCATTAAAACCCGCGGCGAAGAAACTAGGAACAATAAGCGGAAGATAAGTATTGATCCAATGAAATTCCTTATACATAAGAAATTGGGGAATCAATAACACCTGCTCTGGAATCATTAAGACAGCCAGAACAGCAATAAATAGGATGTTATTTAATCGGTGCCGGAATCGTGCGAAGCCATAAGCCACAAAAATTGTGGAACATAATAAGCCTACCAATACAAAACAAACAATGGTCAAAGTATTGGTGACATATATAAATACTGGAAACCTATCAAGCAGGGTAACATAATTTTCCCACTTCCAAACCGTTGGAATCCACTTGATCGGGACAGTGAATATCTCTCCAGAATCTTTTAAAGAGCCGGAAATTGTCCATATTAAGGGTATCAAGAAGGTCACAGTTCCCACAATAAGAACCAAATATCTAATAGCAAACATAAGCCTTTTCGTTAATTTAACAAATGAAATGGGATCGGCTCCTGTCAATACTTTATTGAGATTCATAATGCACCCACTTTTTGGAAACGTAAAAATTGATTAACGTAAACCCCATAATTAAAACAAACAAAACCCAAGCCACTGAAGAGGCATAGCCCATTTTATAAAACTTAAAAGCGTTATCATATAAATACACCATCAGGCTGTCTGTCCACGCCCTAAGAGCTCCAGGGAGCAAGAGCGGTTCCGCGAAAAGTTTGAACGCTCCGATAATCCCCATCGTAGTTTGAAAGAATATGGCAGGTGAAATCATTGGCAAAGTAATCTTAACAAATTTTGTCCACTTCGTAGCACCATCAATTTCTGCAGCCTCCAACAAATCAGTAGGAACACTTGCCAGAGCCGGAAGATAAATCACCATACTGCTTCCTATTCCCCATAACGTAACAAGAATGACTGCCGGCTTGGCCCAAAACTCATCTTGAGACCATCCCGGTCCGGAAATGCCAAACCATGAGAGAGCACCATTAATCAGTCCGACATTATCCCCGCTATTACCTGGAGCAAGCATATAACTCCACAACAGAAGCACAGCCACGCCGCCGAATATAGAAGGCAAATAAAACGCAACCC
>DASWUO010000148.1:0-2382 GCA_036401615.1 Bacilli bacterium
CCTATTATGAGCGTCATCCTGTTGGAGAAACACTTTCCTTCTTGAATACGGAAGTGGCAGCAATACAAGAAATTTACCGAACCTACTTACCGTTTATGATTCAGGATACTTTGTTCGTTGCAGTCGCCTTCTCCATCCTCCTCTCCATTCATGTAAAGCTGACTCTAGTCCTTATTCCTTGCTTCCTGCTTTACTATCTGGTAGGACCTTATTTTGAAAAAAAAGCATCCCATATAGGCAAGGTTGTTAATGAAAATAGAATTCTTTTCAACAAACAAATTTATGAGAGCATATCAGCATTGCCGGAGTTTCGTGTTTATGTTCGTGAAGACTGGGACCTTTCCCGCTTCCTTGAGAAATTAAAGTCCTATATTTATACAAACTTGAAATTAGTGTTATATTCTTTTATTCGCGGAACTGTTCGCAGATTATGTAATTTCAGCGGTGCTATCGCGGTTTTCTTATACAGTGCCTATCTCATCCAGCAGAATGACCTTACCGTGGGCGGTTTTATTGCCTTTGTTCTATTGTACTTTACTACTATGTTTAAATTAACCGTAATTGTGACTAATATGACAGAGCAGCGATTATTAATGTTTCAGGGAGAAACCTTATATCGTTTTATGCATTTGACTCCTGATGTAGTAGAGCCGGCAAAGCCCATAGTTATCGAACAAATCAGGGGAGAACTTTCTTTAAATCATGTTTATTTCAGCTACCCTGATGGTCCCCATGTGTTACAAGATTTTAATCTCCAGATACAAGCGGGTGAGCGAATTGCGCTTGTGGGGACTAGCGGTAATGGAAAATCAACGCTGTTAAAGTTATTATCCCGTTTTTATGACCCCAGTCACGGGGAAATTCAATTGGATGGTGTGCCTTTACAACAGCTATCCTTCCAACAACTAAGAGAAACCATTGGCTATGTGTTTCAGGAAACATATCTTTTTGGTTCAACGGTCCGGGACAATATACTTTTTGCCCTCCCGGAAGCTACGGAGGAACAACTAATCCAAGCGGCCAAAGCCGCCTATGCCCATGACTTTATTATTGAACTCCCAGAGGGATATGACACAGTTGTTGGTGAAAGAGGAGTAAAGCTGTCAGGAGGACAGAAACAAAGAATCTCCATTGCCCGATTGTTTCTAAAAAATCCGAAGATCATATTGCTGGATGAAGCAACATCTGCGTTGGATAATGTCAGCGAAAGGGAAGTTCAGAAGGCATTGGATCATTTATTACTGAACCGGACAACCATTACCGTTGCTCACCGTTTATCAACTATCCAAGATGTCGATCGCATTATTGTTATTGATCAAGGTACCATCGCAGAAGCTGGAAGTTATCCTCAACTTATGCAGCTTAAGGGGATTTTCTATCAACTATCTGAAGGGGAACAGTTGATAGATGTGGATATTCAGGGAACGGGAGAGATCTATGAGGCATCTTAAATGGATTACAGGGTTGATGAAAGAATATAAGTGGAGTTATGTTCTTGTGTTGCTTTTTTTAATCCTTGAAGGTATTTCCTACTTGGGCATCATTGGGTTGCAGAAATGGATCATTGACGATGTGTTTGTGGGAAATCAATACGGGATTTTGATGCCGATTATCCTGCTTTTTGCTGCTATATTCCTATGCTATTCCGTTTTTTTTACAATCACGCCTTATACTTTCTTTAAAAATGTAACACGATTAAATTATAAATTGTGCCATATTCTCATGACCTATCTTCAACAAATGCCTATTAAAAATTTACAAAATGAACGCACTGCCAAATACGTACATTACTTTACGAACGATGCAGCGAATGCTGCAAGAATGATTGGTTTCGATCTGCCGCGAATCGTTCAACAATTGATTATGATTATTGTCCTGATGACAGTCATTGGGTTCGCCAGCCTTCATATGTTAATTTTTATGACGATACTGTGTTCATCTTATGTTTTCATTGGAACTTATTTTTCTAATAAATTAAGAATCATCTCGAAAGAGGTGCAGGAAAAAAAATCGGACATGTTAATCCACTTGGAGGAAGGAATTTCCTCTACGCGGGAAGTGATATCCTATCATAGGGGCGATTGGGAGTCTGCAAGGTACCATCAACTGTTTAGCCGATTTTTCAAGAAAGTAATGCATGAAGGAAAACTGGTAAACAAACAAATCTTCAGTACTGAACCGATTAAATGGGGCGCGGCACTCCTCGTCCTTGGTTATGGCGGATATGAGTTGATGAGAGGCAATATGACACTGGGCATGTTTGTGATCGTCTATCAATATTCATTCTTAATGATGGAAACGGTATATCATATATTCCAACTATCTATGACAGTAGCCAGTCACACAGCCTATCTTGATCGAATCAAGGAAGTCATTGATGGG
>DASWUO010000149.1:0-4510 GCA_036401615.1 Bacilli bacterium
ATGACCGGGTGGCTAAAGTCGAGGATGTAGTGGCGATTGGTGACAAAATTACCGTTAAAGTTACTGAAGTTGACCAGCAAGGCAGGATAAACCTCTCCCGCAAAGCAACAATGCTTCCGCAAATACCGGCACCAAAGTAAGAAAACATGGTTAAATTATAATTTGAATAATAGGAATCCAAGAGCCAGAGCAATTCTGTCTCTTTTTTTTATTTGCAAATCTAACCTCTAAGTTCTAATTCATATTCTGTAAACATAGAAATTAGGACAATCTATACTGGACAAAATGTACCCGCGTTCAGTGTAACGCTGAGGAGAATGATGAGTATGACCTGGAAAGAGGGTTTGTTTCTTACCTTAATGTTTTTGCTTGTTTCTTGGATCCTTATACCGTCTAAATCCATTACTACTTTTGTAGAGCAGTCCCGAATTCCTAGTAAAGAAACCAATAACGAACTTCTGCTGAGGATTCAAGAGTTAGCGGATAAGGTTAAGAATGCGCCGGTGAATGCAAGATTAGATCCGGTTTGGAAGGCCATCCCGGGGTACAACGGACAAGAAGTGGACATTGAGAAAACCTATAAAATTGCTAAAAATTTGAAAAGGGGGAGCAAGCTCTCTCTGGTATACCAAGAAATACCTCCTAAGGTTACCTTAGATCAAATAGGACCTTATCCGATATATAAAGGCAATGCCAACAAACCGATGGTCTCTTTAATGATCAATGTGGCTTGGGGGAATGAATTTATTCCAGGCATGCTCCATACCCTCAAGGCGGAAAATGTAAAAGCCACCTTCTTTCTTGATGGAACATGGCTGAAGAATAATCAGGAAACCGCTAAATTGATATTACAGCAGGGGCATGAACTTTCCAACCACGGCTATTCCCATAAAGACATGAGTAAGCTCAATAGGCAAGAGGCCCAAACCGAAATCATGAAAACACAGGAGCTGCTGCGGGATTTAGGAGTGGAGAATAGATGGTTCGCTCCGCCTTCCGGTGATTTTAATGCCCAGACCGTGCAAATTGCTTATGAACTGAAGTTAAAGACGGTTTTATGGACGCTCGATACAGTGGATTGGAAAAATCCACAAGCAGAGTGGGTGATTCGCCGGATATCTGCCGGATTGGAACCAGGGGTTATGATTCTAATGCATCCAACCCGTGCCTCAAGCGAGGCTCTAGATACCCTTATTAAAAAAATCAAGAGCAAGGGATTGTATTTAGGAACCGTTAGCCAGCTATTATCGGAAAAAAGAGTGCCTGTTGTTGAGAGTGAACATTTTTGGTAGTATAGGAGATATGTTTTTAAAATAAAAAAACCCTTCAGGAGGACAATGGTGATTAAGCACAAGTTAACTAATGGGTTAAGGGTGGTTATGGAGAGAATGCCTGCCTGCCGTTCGGTTTCTTTTGGCATATGGGTAAAGATAGGCTCCAGAAATGAAGATGAACAGAACAACGGCATCTCCCACCTGATTGAACACATGCTCTTTAAAGGTACCGATAAATACTCAGCCAAAGAAATAGCAGAGATTTTCGATGGGATTGGGGGTAATGTTAACGCCTTTACTTCCAGAGAATATACGTGTTACTATGCGAAAGTATTGGATTCCCATTTACCAATTGCCCTGGATGTATTGTCCAACATGTTCTTTCATTCCAGAATCGATCCGGCTGATTTGCTGAAGGAAAAGAATGTGGTGTTAGAAGAAATCTCGATGTACGATGATACGCCGGATGATTTGGTTCACGACGCCATATCCAGAGCAGCATACGGCGGCCATCCCTTAGGGTATTCTATTCTCGGAACAGCGGGAAATCTCGCAGAAATGCAATCAGCCGACTTGTTGGAATATATGCAATCCCACTATTCGATTTGTAATACAGTGATAAGTATTGCGGGAAATATTGAAGATAACGTTATAGAGTTGATAGAACAATATTTCGGCCGCTTTGCCAATCAAGGGATTGTTCATTCGGACACCTTACAGATTCCTTTATTTCAAGGAGAACAAGTTTTTCATAAGAAGAAAACGGAACAAAATCACATTTGTATGTCTATACCAGGCTGTTCTATGTTGGATGCTAATCTTTACCCTATGATTCTGCTGAACAATGCGATCGGCGGGGGAATGAGTTCCCGCTTGTTTCAGGAGATTCGGGAAAAGCGCGGATTGGCCTATTCCATTTATTCTTACCATTCGGCTCATATGGACAGCGGGCTGTTCACCATTTATACCGGTACAGCACCCAAACAGACAGAGGAAGTGCTGCGCATTACCATGGGAGTTTTAGAGGATGTCGCGGCCAACGGGTTATCTGAAGCAGAACTGCGTAAGGGCAAAGAGCAATTGAAGGGAAGCTTAATCCTGGGCTTGGAAAGTACCAGCAGCCGAATGAACCGATTGGGCAAGAATGAACTTATGTTAGGCTATCATTATACATTGGATGAAATTATAGATAAAATTGAATTTGTCACCATGGATCAAATTGAAAGACTTACCCGACAGTTGTTTTCTGTGCCCTTTGCTTTAGCCATGGTGGGACAAACCAATCGGGTCATATCTAAATTCAGGAGGGATCAGCTTGTCCTACAACGTCCAAATTAAGCGCCTTGCCGGCAATGCAGAAATTCAATTACCGGAGAAAATGTCCGCTTTAGCCAGCGGGTATGACCTATATGCCGCAGTGGAGGCTCCCATTACTCTCCAACCGGGCGAAAGGGTATTAGTGCCTACAGGATTTGCACTAAGCATGCCGGCCGCTCTGGAGGCCCAGATCAGGCCCCGCAGCGGTTTAGCTTTTAAACACGGAATTACTACCTTGAATTCTCCCGGAACGATAGACGCCGATTACCGGGGAGAAATAAAAGTCTTATTAATCAATCATGGGCAAACGCCTTTTGTGATTACAAAAAATGAAAGAATTGCCCAAATGGTGTTTCAAGTTGTTCCTTCCGTACAGTTGGAGGAAGTGGATGAATTGTCTGAGACCGTTCGCGGGGAAGGCGGCTTTGGACATACAGGAGTTTAGAAATTAGAAATTAGAAGCAAGAAGTTAAAATTTGAAAATAGTCAACATAAAAGGAATCCTCTTGACGAGGGTTTCTTTTATGTTGTAACGCATGATTGGGCCTTGGCATAAAATAGCTTAGTACGGAGAAGATCCTGGATCATTTCTTAATTTCTAATTTCTAACTTCTGGAATGGGGGTAGCCTATTTACATGCTTACAGGGATTCATGTTGCAATCATAGGCGGAGATGCCCGTCAATTGGAAATTATTCAAACCTTCTCAGAAATGGATGCCAGTGTTCTGCTGTTGGGCTTTGATAATTTGCAAAGAGAATTCAGCGGGGTGTCCAAAGCGGAATTAAATACGGAAGTATTCTTAAATGTAGATGCCGTAATACTGCCTGCGGTCGGGACAGACGACGGCGGCAGGGTGTCTTCTGTATTCTCATCCACGGAGCTGCAAATTCGCGAGGAACATATTAAACAACTGCCCAAGCATGCTAAAGTATACACAGGAATGGCTAAACCGTACTTAAAGAAGCTGTGTTTGAAAGAACAAATTACCCTCTTGGAGCTGTTTGACCGTGATGATGTTGCCATCTATAACTCCATTCCGACGGCCGAAGGAGCGGTAATGATTGCCATTCAAAACACAGACTTCACTATCCACGGATCAACTTGTATAGTACTTGGATTGGGGAGAACAGGTTTTACCATGGCCAAAACTTTACAAGGCTTGGGGGCTAACGTCAAGGTTGGAGTACGAAGGGAAGAGCAATATGCACGGGCTTATGAAATGAGGTTTAATCCTTTCTACGTAAGTGATTTGGCAAGTGAAGCGGCCAATATTGACTTGATTTTTAACACAATTCCGACTATGATAGTCACAGCGCAAGTTATAGCAAATATACCGCATAGGGCATTGATTATTGATCTTGCTTCCCATCCAGGCGGGACGGATTTCCGTTTTGCCGAGAAAAGAGGCATCAAAGCATTGCTTGCTCCTGGTTTGCCGGGTATAGTCGCACCTAAAACAGCTGGACGGATTATGGCGAGAACGCTAAGCCGGTTGATATTGGAAGACTCTAGCAAGCGGAGGAATGCAGAATGAATTGGCAAGGGCTAACTGTCGGTTTTGCTTTATCAGGCTCACATTGTACTTTTGAGGAAGTCATGCCGCAAATTAAGAGGTTTGTGGATGCGGGGGCAAATGTCATTCCCATCGTGACAAATACATTGATGACCACAGATACACGTTTCGGCAAAGCGGAAGATTGGCAGAAACAGTTGAAAGATATTACAGGTCATGATATTATTTCATCCATAGTAGATGCGGAGCCCCTTGGTCCATCCAAGCAGCTGGATGTACTTCTTATCGCGCCCTGCACGGGGAATACTACGGCTAAATTAGCCAATGCTCTCACAGAAAGTCCGGTATTAATGGCCGCCAAAGCACAAATGCGCAACCAGAGGCCCTTGGTCTTGGCCATCTCT
>DASWUO010000150.1:0-5819 GCA_036401615.1 Bacilli bacterium
ACGGAAAGTATGTGATGCTGCATCGGCCGAAGGAATGGGTCGGAGAGGCGTATGGCACAGAATATCCGGCAATATGGATTAGTTTTTCCGATGATTTAATGACATGGGCAGACAGCAGGCTGTTGGCTAAAGGGGAAACCGAGTGGGAAAGGAAAATTGGCGGTAGTACGCCTCCGCTGAAAACGGATCGGGGCTGGCTTACACTTTATCACGGCGTCGATGATAAAGGCATCTACAGAACGGGCGCTTTGATACTGGATTTGGATGATCCGATGAAGATTTTGGCCAGAACGAAGGATTTTATTATGGAGCCTGAATATGATTACGAAATGGCAGGTTTATATAACGGGGTTGCTTTTCCGACTGGGAATGTGATTATAGGGGACACACTGTATGTATATTACGGTGGGGCAGACAAATACTGCGCAGTCGCCACAACTCCATTAATGGAGTTTGTTGATTTTATCTTTGAAAATAATAAGGGTTTCAATTGAGAGTAGAAGAGTACTATATATAGCTGGGGGATGTTTAATTACAATGCAAACGAACTGATAGAGTACTCGCATGGCATGCAAGAGGTCAGGGGTTCGATCGCTTAAACATTTCAATATCCCCCTTGTCTCCACCATAATAAGATTAACTAATCCTTTGACACTAAATGTCGGGGGATTTTTTCATTGCAGAAAAGAACAATTCGTTGTATAAATTTTTGCGCACAATAACAAGGCTCGAGTACAAGAATTGTTCCCGAAGATTTTAAGATACGCTGAACCCTCATTAAAATTGAGATTTCTTCTCTTGGCTAAAATGCAGGAGCACGAAATGATAAAAAACGATGTATAAATAAAGTGAAATTAAATATATAGGATAAGAATATAAAAGGTTCCAATCACGGTAAATAAAAATACGGGCCAGAATGGAAATCCACTCGCAACCAATGGCAATAACTGACCAACTCAAGGCATACAAGAAAACAAAGAGACCGCGTATATTCCACTTACTGTAAAAGTAAATAAATATATAACCTGATGCAGGATATAGAAAGCAAACGAATAAATCAAACAATTCGTACTCGATTTTATCGTTAAGATAATAAAAATTATATGGAGGATATTCAAAAATCAAATCGGCTGCCTTTTCCAACGCCAAACTGAACAGAGCCATCATAATTATAATAATAATGGGAATCGGGAATCGTTTTTGAAGCAGAGGGATGTATATACAAACAACAATCATAGCTGCAAGGATAAACCATTCGTTAAAGTCGAACTTCTGGGGAAGAGAGAATATGCTCATTTGAATTTCACCTTTTTGAAAAGAATCTTGCGAAAACAAGCATTTAATATATATATACTCCATACAAGGGAGCCCCACAAAATATAGGACAACCCAATATTCCAATCTTCCTTATGTTGGACTATCTTTAACCATTCATAAAGGTATTCGAAACCAACCAATGCATTAATAAAAACGGCAGTTAATACGATCTTGATACTTAATGAATACCCCCTTGAATAAAGATCAATAAACCAAATAATAAGGATTGGCAAAAAAATAAACCTGTTGAAAGCGAATGTCCAGACATAATATAGTTTTGGATTCATTTGAAGCAGTGTTGGATTATTCAAGAGGACATTGGCCATAACCGTTCCATATAAGTAAACGATAACCATCCAACAAAACGAAATTTCCAATAGGGTGAGCTTTTTCGGGAGTACAGTAAAGAAAGAAAGGAGAATCAATGCTGACGAGAAATAAATGCTAAGTATCATAAATCACCTCCGGATCACTCTAGAATCACATTATTCCCATTCCCCCTTTTTTTAAAACAAGGATAATCTCTTGTAATATTGAAGAGGTGAAAGGCCTACATACTGCTTGAAAACTTTACTGAAGTAAAAAGGGTCATTCAATCCGGTAAGATAGCCGATTTCGCTAAAACTTAAATGAGTGGCCTCAATTAATTCCTTGGCATGATTGATTCTTACCATGTTGACATAACGGGTTATCGTATGACCGGTTACTTTTTTAAAGATGCGGTTAATATAGTCATAATTACATTCAAACTCCAGCTCAATATCGGAGCTTGTTATTTTATTTGTGTACTCGTGATGAATATAATCCAACAGGGCATGTACTTTCACAATGGATTTCGTATTTTTGCCGCCGCTTTTTTGAAGTTCCGCCATGAAATTCTCTCTGGATACTTCGATGAATAACTCCGCAAACCTTAAAGCCGTTAAATTTCGGTTATAATGTTTGCGTTTGTACAACTGAAGCATTTCATTCATAGCGTGAAGGGTATGATGAAGGCTCTTTTTTTCCGATAGCGTAAATCGTTTGGGAAAATAGCAAATATCGTCGTCTTTCAGATTGGTTAACGACCGATCATCCTCAAGGATAAAGTGTCTTGCCACATTCAGTAAATCTTCAATGTAGATTGGTTTGATATCCGGATGATTGAAATGAATGTAGTAATAATCACATACGTGCTTCTTAAAGCCTTCGTGCTCCAAATGAGGCTCTAAAACAAAAATATCGCCTTTTTTTAATATGTACTGAATGCCATTCTCCCGGATATGGAGCTCGCCGCTTTTTATGAAATAAAGGACATACTCATCAAGGTTTCTTTTAAAATGAAGCCAAGGGCTCTTATATGAAATAAACCCCATAATATTGATTTTGGGAACAAACTCTACATTGATGGCAAACACTAGTATTCCCCTTTCAACTTGTAAAAGTCGCTATTGTACAAAAAGAGTCTCTTTCAAACATTCCTGTTCATTCTATCACATCTTATACTAGTAAAGAAGATTCAATGGAGGAGCTGAACGATCGTGGGGGCATTTTGGCAAGAGGGTGTAGTTTACCAGATTTACCCAAGGAGTTTTATGGATAGTAATGGAGACGGAATAGGAGACTTGAAAGGCATTATCAGTAGACTGGATTATTTGAAGGAGCTCGGTGTTGAAATCATTTGGCTAAGCCCCGTGTATAAATCTCCTAATGACGATAATGGTTATGATATTAGCGACTACCAAGCGATCATGAATGAATTTGGTACGATGGAGGACTGGGAAGAAATGCTTAACGGTCTTCATGACCGTGGAATTAAATTAATCATGGATCTGGTTGTCAACCACTCTTCCGATGAGCATAGGTGGTTTGAGGAATCGAAGAAATCGAAGGATAATCCTTATCGTGATTACTATATCTGGAGACCTGGAAAGCCGGATGGTTCGGAACCGAATAACTGGGTGTCCTTCTTCAGCGGGTCCGCTTGGCAGTATGACGAGACGACGGATGAATATTATCTGCACTTATTTACCAAGAAACAACCTGACTTGAACTGGGAAAACCCTAAATTAAGAAAAGAAGTTTACGACATGATGAACTTCTGGCTCGATAAGGGAATCGACGGATTCCGCATGGATGTGATCAACTGCATTTCTAAAGTCGATGATCTGCCAAGTGTTCTTGGCGGTGAAGGATACACTTGGGGAGGCGAGTTTTTCTTGTGCGGCCCACGTCTCCATGAATACTTGAAGGAAATGAACGAGCAGGTTTTATCCCGTTATGAGGCGATGTCCGTTGGTGAAATGCCCGGTGTTTCTCCGGAGCAGGCGATAGATTATACAAATCCTGAAAACAAGGAAGTCAATATGGTTTTTCAATTCGAAACGATGGACATCGATTCAGGAGAAGGCGGTAAGTGGAATTTTAAGCCATGGAAGCTTTCAGACTTGAAAACAGTCACAAGCAAATGGCAATACGCTTTGAACGGCAAGGGCTGGAACAGTCTATATCTGAATAATCATGATCAACCCCGCATGGTTTCCAGGTTTGGAAATGATACGGTTTACCGGAAGCAATCAGCCAAGCTGTTGGCAACTTTCTTGCACACCTTGCAGGGCACACCTTATATCTATCAGGGCGAAGAGATTGGTATGACCAATGTGAAGTTTCATAGTATTGACGAGTATAAAGACGTGGAAACTCTTAATTATTATCGCGAGGCTGTTCATGAGCGGGGTATTTCTCCGGAACAGGCAATGGCTTCTATCTATGTAAAGGGAAGAGATAATGCACGCACCCCGATGCAGTGGAACGCTCATGAACAAGCCGGCTTTACATCCGGTCAGCCATGGATCGCTGTTAATCCGAATTACCGGACAATTAATGTCGAAGAATCCCTTCAAGATAAGGACTCTATCTTCAATTACTATAAAAAGCTGATCGAACTTCGCAAATTAAATCCGATCATGATTTATGGTGATTACGATATTATTGAGGAAGATCATGATCAAATCTATGCCTACACCCGTACTTTATCTAAAGAAAAATGGCTGGTGCTCTTAAATTTCTCCGATAAGGAAGCGCAATTCGATCTTCCGGAAGCATTAAAACCATATAGTGACGGGAATGAATTGATTATTGCCAATTATCAAGATATGGCGGAAACATTGATCGATGGATTGCAGCTGCGACCCTATGAAGCAAGAGTGTATAACCTTTCCCAATAGTCTGTGGCACATGCCTCTGCATTGTCCATTGATATATCCTCAAGTATAGGTCATAACAGACCACGCACATCCACTGTTGCAAAATAGGGCCATACAGTACCAATCCAATAGGAAAGGATAACAACGGCTGCAAAATAAACGACAAATATTACGTCCCAGCAGGAATACTTTATCTTGTAATAATAGGTGCGTTTCACTTCATTAGAAAACCTCTTCGCTTCCATGGCAATGGCAATACGCTGCGCGCGGCGAATACTCTGGGCAAGCAAAGGAATGGCATAACGCTGGATCGTCAGGTACAGGCCCTTTAATCCATAGCTTGTGCGTGTTCCCCTTACCTTGAGGGCATTTCTTAGGGTTTGAAATTCCTCCAGCAGGAGAGGAAGCATACGCATGGCCGCCAAGAAGCTGTAGGCATATTTCGGCGGTAATCTCCATTGCTGCATTAAGGAGTAGAAGAGGTAAACAGGTCTGGTGGTAAGTCCAAGCAGAAGTCCAGCCGCTGCCATATTTAAAGCCCGAAAGCCTAAGTGAAGCCCGCGGAAGAAGCTTTCTTCAGTAACATGAAGCAAGCCATACTTCAGCCATGTTGTGCTCCCTTGGCCAAACATCATCATCCCTGTAGCCGTTGAGATGAATACGAGGACAAATGGAGAGGAGTAAAGCAGCAATCTTTTCCACGGATGCCCTGACCCTAACGCCAACAGCAGCAAGACGCCTGCAGTTAAATTAATTAAGATATTCAGATTATGAATCAAAATAACGATGAAAAACAGCAGAACGAACAGGATCAGCTTCAAACCGGGATTCACACGATGAAGCCAAGTTTCATGATAAGGGAAGGTCAACTGCACGTAGTCATGACCTCCTCTTTGGAATCTTTAACCAATCGTCCTTCATGGATCAACCATACACGCGATGAGAAATGGTTTACAATGTTTGCATCGTGGGTCACCATAAGGATGGTCGTCCCTTGCGCCCGCAATTGCTCGAGCTGCTCCAGCATAGCAAATGTGCTTCGCGCATCAAGTCCGAAGGTTGGTTCGTCCAAGAGCAGCAGCTTTTGTCCTTGTATGATGGAGATGGCCACACTTAAACGACGTTTCTGGCCCATCGACAGCTGATAAGGATGGCGTCCAAGGAAAGGTTCCAGCTCAAATTGCGCCGTGATGTCGGCAATACGTTGAGCACGATGCCCCTTGCTTATCTTCTCCCACTTCAACGAGTAGGCTATTTCATCCGCTACAGTATTCGTCACGAACTGGAACTCTGGGTTTTGAAAAACAAGGGCGATGA
>DASWUO010000151.1:0-21788 GCA_036401615.1 Bacilli bacterium
CGCGGCCCTCAAGCCTCTGCTTCGAATCGCCCACCATAAGTTCATCTATATATCCAAAAGAGCCGCTTGCCCCAATCTCCAGCATCAAGTCAACTTCCTTCTGAAGTACGGCTTGTCTTACAATGAGAATATGTTTATAAATGGGTGAAAACATAAACCAGCACAACATGCCGGACAGTAATATAAATACCAGGATTTGTTTCATGGATTGATCGATTGGATGGCTTGATTTACTTTACTTCCGCGATCCCTGACCATTTCTTTAGTGCCTTCCTCTCCGCCTATAACATTGCTGTATATAGCAATAACCACAATGATCAGCATAATGCATACCAATATAACCTTCAAGCTGATGAACACCCCCTTAATAATACATGCTATTAATCTATATCCAAATTGCCGATCGAAGCATTAGCCGTTGTTCCTTTTTGTTCAATTTTGGCTTTAATCCCTGTTGTATCGCTCGTTATAATACTTGTAAACAATAATGAGACTACAATAAGCATCATCACCGTTATTAATATACTTCTCACTTCATAACCTCCTTTCTCAATTTAAAGAATCAAATAACTTCTTTCCCTCAGCTACCCACGGGTATATAAAAATTCGAAAAACATTCAAGATAGGAAGCCCTGCAATGATAAACAACAGATAAGAAGTCGTTTCTTTTTTGCTTTCTTTCATCAGTTCTATTTTCTCCTTATAATCGAGGATTCTTTGCCTTAATAAATCATAGAAATGATCTGTATCGTAGAGTCTTAATGAATTGATCGTTTCAGCAAAGCTATGCCCTTCTTCAGTTCCAAGTCTTGTTTTAAATCTGTTTATGGCAAGATCCGCATCTTCATACCACTCATTAACCAGCAAGCTTAACTCATTGCGAATTCTACTTGTAAAGGGGATACATCTGGTTAATTTGTTATGAAGATTCATGCTTGAACCGGAATAATACAGAAGCTGATTACTCAGTATATAAACCTCATTAATAATCCGCTGGCTTCTTTGTTTCCTTAATACCTCTAAAACCATTTTGTCAAAGATCAGCAGGAACATGGCAGCAATAATAAAGACCACTAAATACTGGGGTTGAAAAAACAGGGGTAATCCCCATCTCATTGCAGTATAAACAAGGAGAGAAAACCCTATAATTACAATGAATAAAAGTCTTTTCACTACAAAATATAAGGAAACATCCAAAGGCAAGCCGCACCCGACGAGCAATTGCTGCCGTTCCTGCATTCTATTGTTGTTTGTTATCCAAAGCCACCTAAGCAGCAGCGGCGAAAACTGTTTCTGCTTATACAAATGATGATGCTTACGAATCAACCATCTTCGTTTTCTTCGCGGCAAGGAAATCATAAAGTGATATAAAGCAATAAAAGTGAAGCAAAGTAAAGCACACCCTGATAAATATTGAAGCACCCGAAGTTCCAATAAACTAATAAAGATTGAAAGCTCCTCCTTTACATACGCCTTACCGATAAATACACTCCCATCAGGAAGGAAAGAAATATAAATAATACACCGTCCAATAACATGCTGCGTCCAGAATGATCGACTAAGTAATAATAGTAGGAGTTATGAAAGTTTATCTTGAAATTAATACCCAGAAAAATAATAAGAAAAATGATCGAAGAAAAATTCGCCAGCCTAATCTCCAACAATCGGTTCCTCTCCACCTGATTCGCCCGCTGGGCTTTTCGCATATCACTGATTAACTGCTTCAGATTTAAAGTAATATCTACACCTTCTATTAGTCCAAAACGAATAATACTGGTAAAATAATCAGCCCAAGAATGGCCTAATGAAAGAGCGAAGATACGCAGGCAGTCATCAACTTCTCTATTAGTTGATAAATTTCGCTGCAATTGTTCAAAAATCGGTTTAATCGGATACCAGATACGATTCCCAAGAACAGCCCCTTTAAGAATAGAAATAATATTCTTATGGCCAGACATCACATAATGCTCATAAAATATTTCAACCGCAGGGAGGAAGTCGATTCTTGTTTTCATCTGTAAACCCGTGACTTTCATTCTAAGAACCAAATAGGGAGCGGAGCCAAAAATGAATGAAAGCACAAGCACTCCCTTTGGGCTTTGAAAAACAAAGGAACCTATCAAAATTCCACTCAAGATTAATATCAAGGCAAGCAAAAAAAACGAGTTTATTTTCACAGGAAAGCTGATTGCTTCCAACATGTCTGAAATATGCCTGACCAGAAAACGATATTTCGTTTGCGTTACAAACCCGGCAAATGAATATGACAAATTGGTTTGTTGATAATACACCAGTCGGTTTCTTATTCGGTTTTTATGAATAAGCACGCTTATCATATTGTAAACAAATAAATAAACCAGAATGAATAACATACAGATGAATGAGTACTTGGCCATTATGTGCATGGTTCCACCAACCCTAAAGCAAGCAGAGCTGCAAATTTGTCGCGGTCATGTTTAATAAATCGTTTGCCGGCTTCTTGTGAAAACTTCTCATGAATGTCCCATCTCTGAGTAATGTGATTGTACGCAACTATTTCTCGAACATGAACTTCCCCGTCAACAAATTCATACTCACCCAGCCGTACTATCTTTCTTCTTCCGTTAACAACGCCCATTTCAATTCCGATCTGCGTGACATATTCGGTTATTCGTTTGGTCAAACGAAGCGGGTTCATGCTGCGCCCATCCATCATGCACATATCGGCTATGGCATCCGGCACATCCTCCAGTTCATTTACGTGGACGGAAGTAATACTGCCTTCATGCCCACGTGTGCATGCACGAACATAGTTGTTAGCATCCCGGTCACGAATCTCCGCATGACATATCCTCTTGGGGGACTGTCGCAAAGCTAATTTAAATGCTTGTTCCCCTGAATGGCAAACATCTTCCTCATCCACCTCGTATTCAATGATATTTTTATCAGGAAAATCCCGTTTAAGCATCAGTTCGAATCGTGATTCAATCGTAATGATTCTCTCCTGGTCAGGCATCTCGGCGATAATGGCTTTGATCAGATTGGTCTTTCCTGAATTTGTTGGACCTATCACTACCATGTTGAAATAAGAATGGATGATACTCTGAATCACCAGACTTAAGTATTCATCCATTGTTTCATATTCAGGTCGACACAGCATTTGTAAATTGAAATGTTTAACAACAAAGAATCGTATCGTCATGGTTGGTTCAGCTGTATATCCAAATCCGGTAAGCGTAACCCTTGAGCCGTCTCTGAGCATGACCTCAGCCCACTTCTTTCTGGGGTTAAGGGTTTCACTGTTAAAGAGCACTAAGTTTTGTTGGATTCGCTCCACTTCCTTTATCGATTGAAAACGGTAAGGAGAAGGTGCTGCGATACCCTGCCTTACTTCAAAAATATGAATGCCAACAACTTGAATTTCTTCTAAATCGCCGCGATTTTTGATGATTAATTCAAGCACACTTAAACCAATCACTTCCGCGAAAATGGCTTCAGCAAGGGAAGAAAATTTAGAATGGCCCGGGAGGGCATTGTGTATCCTTTTTTTGGTTAACTGATCGTTAATTATCGCAAGCAACTTTTCCCTATCATCGGTAAAGCCCAATATGGCTCTATTTAGAGTTTCATTATAATAACTCCTTTCCTCTTCTGTGTTTCCTTTGGTTGACACCAGAAAGCTGCGGATTTCTTCTACAATCCCCTCAAAATCGGATTTTTGACCTATTCTATGGGGACGATCCGATAGTTCCGGTATAGAAAGCTCCGTTGCGCCGGTGATGGCGGCCGAATAGGCTGTTGTGGAAAATTTACTTTGTGCCCCTTCAGCTTTAAGCTCCTGTTCGAATCCCGGGCCAGAGACGCCGATACCAATTCTTCTCAATTTGTTGGCTGCCCTTTCTTAATCCATATAGGGTGATAAGCGTATTGGTTATCCCAATAAAATCATTCATTACCGATGGATGGTTTAATAGTAATTCAACGATTTTTCCGCGGTTGAGATAATCATTGACACAGAAATGCTGCCTCATTCCGCCGATTACACTCATCGAAGTTTCTTTTCTAATATCTTTGATACTAAACCCAACTTCGTTAGTAACAAGGTTTTGTTGGGTAATAAACACGTCAAATGTGTTAGGATCAACCTGAAATAAAGGAGAAACACTCTTCACCCAGCGAAAGATATCCTCTTGAAAATGACCTATTTCCTTGCTTGTTACAACCACTTTGGTATCAGCACACATCACCCCGCAAATGGTGGCTGCATTATCCCAATAAGCGTTAACTTCAACTACACAGAAATCGAAGCACTCAGAGGCCATTTTCAGTACGTATTGGATATCTTCAGGTGTAAAAAACTCCGCTTGTTCTCTAAGCATGTTTCCGAATAATATATGCAGATTAGGCACTTCATTTACCTTATGGAAGCAATGTTTAAACCTGTCCATGTTCAAGCTTTGTGATTTTAATTCCGCTCTAATCCCGTCCAAAGTCATCTCAGGATCATCAATTCCCATATACCGGTGAATTTTCGAGCTTTTTAAATTAAGACAAATATAACCTATGGAGTGTTCTGTTTCCCGCGCAATCCTAAGGGCTGTCCCGAAAGAAACAAGAGTTGTGCCAATGTTCGGTGTGCTGCCCATAAAAAGCACAATCCGCTTTCTTTCGGCCGATTCCATTGAAGCGGGTCCATACATGAACTCATTCAGCACCTTTATTACTGTAGAAATGGGTGATCCTGCCGGTATATACTTCAAGCTGTGGGATAAACAAAATTTCATCATCTGTTCATTCATAAGAGGATCATGCCGGTTGGACAACATAATGATCATTTCCATATTAGGATTGTTCAGATTTTCATTTAGAGTCTCGATAAACAGGCTGAGGGAGGATAAATCAAAGTAACAATCGGATAATACCGCGTAATCGTATTCTTCCGTCCGTATTGCGCTGACAAACTCATTTGGTTGATCATAGAAATGTTTATTGCCTCCTTGTTCAATCCCCTTACTCAACAATTTATCCTGTAAAATTTCATCATTCAATAAATAAGCAATCTTCAATCATTTCCCTCCTAAGCATAATCTAATTTATTCCTTCATTATGGACGATGAGGTAAAAGCTATAACCAATTTAGCCGTGCTCGACTTGCAAATGCGATCCATGAGAAACCACTGCTCTTCTGTCAAATTCAGATTGATCTGGTCTATGGATCCATTCGCCTCTCTTCTCGAGGCGTACATCTTTTCCTTATCCCCATTCGCATTCGATAGAAGATTCGAATTCTGCAAATCATCCACCTCGATGTTTGAAGAAGATTTGACCGATGCTACCGTAATCACATCAGGAAACAGCTTTCTTGATTCCTGATCCTTGCTTGAGATATAGATTTTCACCTGATCCCCAGCCCTTATCCCATTAGACAAGGAGAGTATATACTCCTTAGGAACCTGAAAAGTAGCCTGCTCTTTATTCGGTAATAAATTATATTTGTTCACCTTCCAATCCAGAATTATTTCTCCTTTGCCAAGGGGGACCAAAGCCTCCTGATGGATGACATCCTCTATTAAAGTAAACATCCGTTCATCATAAGCAGCAATAAACACCGGCTTTAATTCAATTAAATCTGCCGTAATCAGGGTGCCTGCCTTAATAAACTCCCTTGGTACCGCTACATTGACCGTCTTCTGCAATTCAACCTGTTTAATTTGCAGCACATAAACCCCATAAACCAATAAACACGAAATCACACCGGCCGCCAAGCTAACAGCGAGATTTCTTTTCCTGCTCAAACCTAATTCACCAGCCTTTTCCTGAAACTCTTAGAAACATAATCTGCTATTCGACGATTGACATCACCTCCCCAAAAACAAAATAAAAAGACGCCAACCCACAGGAATGTCCTGGAGTTTGCGTCCTTCGCAAACAAATACATATTATTAAATTGATAGTAGGCTTATATTACCAAATTACTTTTAATATGTCTATACCTTTAAAAATATTTTTTTAATATACAAACACCTATGGCTGCTGAAGAACTAAGTGATCGAGATTTAACCAATTCGTGCTGCCTTTGGTACTGTCATAAATGAGCGATACCGTGTTGCTGCCGGCATTTAGTGCAACACCCGTGACAGAAACGGTACTATAAGTACTCCAACTGCCCGTTCCGGTAAAGCCTTGATTATTCACTTTGCCTACTCCGTTTACATAGACATACCTTGAAGCGTTACCAGCTCCTGCCGCATATCGGAAGACGAGGGTATACGTTCCTGATTTGGCCACATCAACATTGAAATCTACCCACTGACCGTTCGCGTTCCAACCAGCCACATAACCCGTACCGGTATAGCCTGCATGTGTGCTTTCCGTCGTCAAATTTTTAAGGGTCGCAGATTCGGCTTCATACTGTTTATAAACAGTCATCTTATCTAAATTCAGATAATTCGTGCTCCCCTTGGAGCTGTCATAAATAACCGAAAGCGTGTTAGTGCCCGCATTAAGGTTAACTGTGGCTTCAACCTTGTTCCATGTCGTCCAGCTTCCCGTACTAGGAAACACAAGATTGTTTATGGCCCCTTGCGTGTTAATAAAGATGTACCTTGAGGCATTTCCGGCTGCGGCCGAATAGGTAAAAGCAATCCGATAAGCACCCGCATTTTTTACATTGACCTTAAAATTAACATATTGGCCGTTAGCGTTCCAACCGGCTAAATAACCCCGGCCCGTGTAGCCTGCATTGGTGCTTTCATCAGTGATATTATAGCGAATAGCATTTTCCGCTTGATAAATCCCATTGCCGGGGATGAGTCCCGTATAATTATCAGGTGTGACGAATTGCAAAATGGATGCTCCGGCTGCCGCCGTTAAACTCTGGATAACACCACTAGGCGCATTTTCCGTCCAATCAGGCCCGATAATATTATCTGCATTCCTTCGATGATTAAAAGCTTGGGTTGCATTATCTTGCAAGAAACTGAGATATTGTGTCTGGCTTGCTTGGTTTACCAATTTATTAAGATTGCGCATTAAGACCATCTTGAAGCCGCCGCTGTCATTTAACCCTTCGTACATCGCGGTACTGCTAAGAGACATATTGTTCACTACCCAATCTGCTGCTGCAACTGCACTACTCAGATAAGTAGAGTTACTCGTCTGCAAGTAAAGAGCTAATGCCGACCCTATATAGTTGCCAAAATTATAACTGAAGTCCCATTTAACAACAGTTCCATTTCCAGTTCCCTCTACATGGTCATAAACATGTCCGCTAACTACAAGCCTGCTTGTCATCCAATCATAAAGCTGCTGTGCTTTGGTTAGATAAGCGGAATCACTCGTCGCTATTTTCAGTCTGACAGCTGTAATTGCCATAGTACCATTGGTAGCTATATTTTTTTGTGGAGAAGTGCCATTATTCTTCCACCAAATACCACCGCCATAAGTACTGTCCCAGTATGCCCAAACTCTATCAAACAAGCTGATTGCCGTGTCCTTATACCTGGTACTTCCGGTCAATTCGTAGGCCCGAATACTGGCTTGTGCCCACCATGCGAGGTCATCGTTAAAATCATTGGCAAAAGTAGGATAATAAGCAATGAATCCATCATATACATCATGAATCATTTGAAGATACGTAGAACTATTCGTTCTCTCATAAGCATCCATGACCGTTTCCCACATCTGGGCTTCCCACCAAAAGTCACTGTATTTCCCGTTTTCCGGTCCATATGGCCGATTAGGATCGGCCAGCTGATCGCTATTCGCATAGAAGTATTTTTTTGTCGGATCCCAGAATACATTAATCAATGCATTCATCGCTGTATCCGCATTTGCCGTTGTGAAAGCAGAAGCTTGATTCGTACCTCCTCGTGCAGGAAGAAGAAGCATTACTGCAAGTAATAAACTCAAGAACAATCCTGTCAATTTTTTTGCCAATTTCACATAAACCATCTCCTAATTTTTTTTGTAAACGTTTACTTAAAAATTTGAAACCGCTTTCTTTTCTAGGTTAATCCAAACCAGGCTCTTATCTTCTTATACTCATCACCTCCCCAACACTATTCAGAAGTATGGCTATCCTTTAATTCCGATAGAGGCGGCAGCCCCTGACCGGAATATTCGGAAGATTAGATATCTATATCTATGAGTATTAAATACTGCAGTGTGTCTTAATTTCACGGCTGCAAAGATCCCTTACTCTCGAGCAGCGCCAATTGCTCCAACAGCATGATCCCGCTCAATTGAGTGCTAAGATCGACTGCCGGCTCAGGCTTTCCATTCCATGAATTGCTGAATAATACTTGATCCGCTGCTTTTCCATCGTTCCACAAACTGTTGGCATTGATCTGCAGCATGTTGACCAAATCTTCTTGTGTAGGATCTTCAACAATAAGTTCCGCCAAATATCTTATCAAGATGCCTTTAAATAATCCGCCATCTCCCTTTCCCTCGCTTGGAAGAACTCCGGTAATAGGGCTTGTCAGCCTTGATTTAGCAGCATTTGCGGTTTTTATAGCATCCTGCAAATAAGCTTGATCCATAGTCGTTCGATACAATTCAACACCTGCTCCAATATAGACACCTTGGCAATACGTGAACTCCCATGTTTTATCAATAAAACCATCGCTATTCCGATTAATTCCGTCCCACACGAACCCAGACTCCGGATCAACAAGCGTGTTTTTCTGCCAAGAATAAATACGTTTGGCCCATTCAAGATCTTGTTCATTGCCGAAACGGCGGTAAAGTCGTGCAGCTAATATAACAGCAGGTGCATTCGCCGGTGTATTTTTGTAATCTAACTGCGTTTTTTTCCAGGCAATCCCGCCGCCGCTCTGTTCATTCCATCCTGTCTTTATATCTTCCCACAGCGTAAAAACAGCTGCTTTATAAGTTTCGTTATCCGTCGCATCGTATGCGCGGAGAAAAGCCAACGCCATCCATTCCATGTCATCATAAAATTCGTTAGGAAGCGCTCCACCATTCCTTGTCATGAGACCCTCGTCCATCTCAGCGATTCGCATACTGTAGGATTCATCCTTCGTCCGAATATATCCGTCAACCAGAACATCTACAGCGTGGGCCTGCCACCAATAATGAAATTGTTCATTACATAAATCCAGGCAAAGAGTAACATTATCAAACATGCGGCTTTCTTGATTCCAATACAGTTCGGAGAGTGCTGCTTGCGCTTGATCCGCTCTATTATTCCAAACCGTCTGTTCTATAACTTGTCCCTTATTTTTCACCATGTCCATTCTCCCCGTTCCCCAAACAAATAGTACAATCGCAACCGCGATAATGACTGCCATTCTAAATACAAACTTACTGTTCTTTATCAACCTTTAACCCCGCTAAAAGCAATGCCTTGGACAAAATATTTTTGCAAATATAAGAACAGGATCAGGATAGGCAATATCGCCACAAAGGCTGCAGCCATCATCGGCCCATATTGGACCTTGTGGTTGTATGAAAAGGCTTGAAGCCCCATTTGAATCGTCTTCTTACTCGGATCATTCAACACGATTAAGGGCCATAAGAAACTATTCCAGCCCGCTTGAAAAGTAAAGATTCCAAGGGTAGCCAAAGCCGGTTTAGTCAATGGCAAATAAATTCGCCAGAATATACGAAATTCGCCGGAGCCTTCGATTCTTGCCATCTCCAGCATGTCATTCGGCAAAGATACAAAAAACTGCCTCATAAAGAAAACGGCAAACGGTCCCGATGCACCAGGCAGTATAACTGCCCAGTAGCTGTTCAATAATCCAAATCCTCCATCACCGAGAACATTATTTCCTCCCAGCAAGGGAAAATGATTGAGTACAAAAAAGGTTGGAATCATGGTCACAATTCCCGGTATCATCATCGCAGCAAGCAAGATCCGAAAGTATACTTCTTTCCCCTTGAAATGAAACTTTGCAAAAGCATATCCGCTTAAGGAACCTAGAAAGAGATTAAACAATACACCCATTAAAGCTAAGTAAAAAGAATTCCAGAAATACAATCCAAAAGGTACGGTTGTAAATGCTTTAATATAGTGTTCAAAAGTAATACGGCTTGGCAGCCATTTAATCGGCAGTTGAAAAATTTCATTATCAGGTTTCAGGGAAGTTAATACACTCCATATAAAAGGCATAACCATCCCTAAAGCAAGCAACCCGCATACTATATAAACCAGTGTAGCCTTGGTATATTTGGCACTTGAAATCTGCCTCGCACTTGTCACATTTCCAACCTCCCAGGTAAAACGGTTAATAATGGTATTGATACCGCCCTAAATCATCGAACCTTCTTTATTTAATCTCATGTTGATGAAGGCAAAGATAAGAATAATGGCCGCCAGTAAGAAGGCCTGGGCAGATGCATAACCCATTTGCAATTCATTAAATCCTGATTGATAGATGTTATATACGACCGTTCGTGTAGCGTTTGCCGGGCCGCCTTGCGTTAAGACATAGGGTTGATCAAATAATTGCAAAGCGCCGATAATCGTCATCGTACTCACGAAAAAGGTGGTGGGTTTAAGCGATGGCAGGGTTATGTAACGAAAGCAGGCAAAAGCCCCGGCGCCATCCAAACGGGCGGATTCATAAAGGTAATCCGGAATCCCCTGAAGCCCCGCTGAGTAGATAATCATATTGCTGCCTACGGTTTGCCATAATATAACCATAATGACTGAGATTAAAGCCGTATCGGTAGTGGCTAACCAGGCAGGTCCTGTAACACCTGCGTAACTTAATAATTGATTGATCAAGCCATATTCGGGATTAAGCAGCCAAAGCCACACCGTTGCTGCCGCTACGCCGGAGGTTAACGTGGGAATGTAATACAGTGTGCGAAAAACCCCGACACCTCTGCGTGGTCTATTAAGCAGTAAAGCAAGCGACAGAGAAATGGCTAAATTAAACGGTACGTAAATCAAGGTATATATAAATACGTTTCTGAACGTAACCCACAAGACATGATCGTTCAGCATTCGCTTGTAATTATCTAATCCAATAAACTCAATTCGACTAAGCACATCATAATTTGTAAAACTGAAATAAAGGGACATGACGATAGGAATTAAGGTGAATACCGCGAACAACAACATGGTTGGAGTTATGAATACAAATGCCATATTAGACTGATGGCGACCTAATTTCCCTTGCAAGTAATCCTCTCCTTTCACGAATAAATTTCGAAAAGTTAGCTGCAAGAAAAAGCTGAGTTCAGTTCATTTAATAATACCTGCGGAACTGGAGTATGCTATTTTCGAAATTCGCCCCGCTTTGACCGCCAAGCGGAACTACAATCAGCTATTTGACTTAATTTGTTGATTAAACCTCAATTTTGCTGAAATAAGGTACTGTATATCCGTGAAACAGTTATTATCCATATTATTCTAACAATAACGCACTGGAGTTCCACTAACACGGGTCTAATAGGCGAACATAGGTGGCATCTGCCTCAGCAATGCTTACGAAACAAGTTTTCTACGAAATTGCTTCGCAAGCATACGCTATAAGGCAATATGTTCATTTCTTTTCGTAACTTTTCAACAAATTACTAAATCTCAACAGCAAATTACTTAGCGTTCTTTAGTTCATTGTTGCCTTGCTCTTCGGCTTTCTTCAAAGTTGTTGCCGCATCCTGCTTGCCTTCCATAAACAATTGCAAATTCGGTGTAACTGCCTTTTCTTCCATTGGGAAATATCCCGGGAATGGCGGACGAATCTTGGCGAATTCTAATGTTGCCAGAAACGGTTTGTACAACGGATTGTCTTGGAAGAACGGATCTTGGATCGCTTTCAAATTCCCCGGTATGTTATTGCTTGTTTTGGCCCACAGTAAAGCATTCTCCGCATTGGCCAACCACCACTTTTCAAACTCCCATGCTGCTTGTTTGTTTTTAGAAGCCTCCGCGATGACTAATCCGAACCCACCCATGACGGATCCTTTTCCACCAGTAGGTCCGGAAGGAGGAGGCACTACTCCGAAATCTAAATCTTTGCCGTATTTCATATAACCGCCCAGCATCCAAGGACCTGTATAGATCATGGCCACTTTTCCCGTTACGAAAGCATCTGTACCTTCGCCTAATCCTGCCTCAAAACCGAGCTTGTAAACTTTATCTTTATTCATTAGTCTATCCCAGAACTCCAGAACCTTAAGTCCTTCAGGGCTGTTAAAGGTAGATTTAGTGCCGTCTTCACTCAACATTTGACCGCCGGCTTGCTGGAGTGTCATATTAAATAATCCAACATCCGCCAATGAAAATCCGGAGCGGACCAATTTGTCGCCTTCCCATACAGTTAACTGTTTAGCCACATCTGCCAACTCATCCCAAGTAGTCGGGGGATTTAAACCTTTTTCAGCAAATATCTTTTTATTATAGAACAATGCACGGGCATCAACCGTCAAAGGAAGACCATATAATTTCCCGTCTGATGAAAGCTCCATCAAAGCTTGTTCATAGAAATCTGTACGAGGGACACCATCCGCATCCATAAATTCATCAATTGGGGCTAGAACACCTTTAGGTGCATAACCAGCTGTCCTCCAACGGTCCCAGAACATAATGTCAGGCGAACCGCCCGAAGTAGCCGCTGTTAAAAACTTAGTTATCATATCTTCGACAATAACATATGTTACATGAATTTTGTCCTGAGACTTGTTGAAAGCGTCTACCATTACATTAAAAGGTATGGCTCCATCTCCGCCCCAATCTCCCCAGAAGGTGACTTCCACCTTTTCTCCACTAGCAGGAGCAGGTGTTTCTTTTACATTGGTGTTATTCCCGTTTGTGTTGCTTCCAGCATTGTTTGGTTCATTTTTACTACATGCCAATAAACCTCCGCATACCAATACAATAACAATAAGTGCTGCCAACCATTTCATATTCTTCATGCCTCTTCCCCCATTTTCATTTTTTTAGAAGTAATATAATCAAGAACGAATTCACTAAAAAGTGCGTTTGCCCAAGAAAACCATGGTCTTGTAAATTGGCTCGGATCGTCTGCTAAAAAGCCTTCGTGCATACAATTGGTTCCAGCGTCTGTCTGCATTAATAGCTGTAAAATATGTTTCTTCTCACTTAATTCTGTTGCTGTAAGGCCTTGAACAGCTAAAGAGATAGGCCAAATATATTGCTCAGGCGTATGCGGACTGCCGATCCCCTCCGCAGCTTTCCCCTTATAGAAATAAGGATTGTCTTGACTTAGAACGAAGCTGCGTGTGTTTAAATAGATAGGATCATCTGCACCCCGGTAACCCAAGTAAGGAATGGATAACAAGCTTGGTACATTGGCATCATCCATTAGATTATAACAACCGCAACCATCCGTCTCGTAGGCGTAAATATTCCCATACTCCGGATGATGAACTATACCAAACATTTGAATCCCTATGTCAATCTCAGTTGCCAACCTTTCAGCAGCAGCTTTAAGTTCTTCGTCATGCCATATTTTCCCGGCAATTTCCGAAATATAACCCAGAACAACTACAGCAAACATATTGGAAGGAATATGATATCCGTATTGACAAGCATCATCACTTGGCCGAAAACCGGACCATGTCATTCCTGTATGCTTCACATGTGAGCCCTTTCCTTCATTGATAAGGGTGTCAGTTGCTGCACAGTTTAATCTTTGGAACCTGTATTTTGATTGTGTTTCATGGTTTTGTTCGACCTTCCAAAGGTGAATGATGGTACCCACAGCTGATTTGAATATTTCATCAAAGTGCGATGTCCTTCCGGTCTCCTTCCATAATAAATAACTTAACTGAATCGGATTACATAAGGAATCAATCTCATATTTGCGTTCCCAAATCCATTCATTCATTTCCGTCAAATCAGCCTGATGTCCTCTGCCGTTTGGCCCTTCATTGAAAGCGTTTGCGTAGGGATCCTTCAAAATATACTGAACTTGCCTTCGTACCACCCCCTCGATTAAATCCGCCATTTCTTCATCTTCGCGTGCCAGAATGAGGTAACCCCGTACTTGAGCCGCTGAATCTCTTAACCACATAGCAGGAATGTCTCCGGTAATTACGAAGGTGGTTTGATCCTCCATTCTTTTCACGGTTGTTTTGAGAGTATCCGAAAAACAATGTTCAAACATCCGGACAAGCTTCGGTTGTTCCAGGAACTCATTAGCCACTTCATCAATAGTTCGTTTCATCGATAAAGGAATTTCAGATACTTTATTCAATTGTTCACCTCCCTTTTGTAAGAAAAACTACATTAATAACGCAGTCGCTCATCTTGAATTACTTCGATAGAAGTTTTTCTTATAAACCGTTTACAATTACGATTATATTAGTATTATATTAATATGTCAATAACTAAATTTTCATATCAACTTACCTTAAATAGTATACCAATCAAAAAAAGACCTGTATATATAACAGATCTTCACTTATTTACTTCAAAAAATTATTTTTTATTCACTTTAATTCGAGCGGTTGATTCCCCTAATACGAGCTTTGCCTGCAAAAAAATCTTGTTGGGCAGCGTTTCCCCTGATTGAAGCTTCAGCACGTTCTCCAACGCTTTTACTCCCATGTATTCTTGGTCCTGCAGCAAATGTGTAAAACTATAATTGCCTAATTTAGATGAGGGGCTGTCAAAGCAAAGAATAGAGATATCTTCAGGAACCTTTAAACCCAGCTGATCCAGAGCAACTTTGGCGATGACGGCAATATTATATTCAACAGCAAATATAGCGGTTATCCCTGGATTTTGCTGCAAATGCTGCTTTATTTTTTGGATATCTTTTTCAATATTTGGCTGCTTGAAGGAATTGGGGAGTGTGCAGGTTATATCATTGATCCATAGTCCTCTGTCGACGATAACCCCTTTCTCCGCATGGGCTTGGATAAAGCCTTCGATCCGGTCCTCAATGGCCGTCGTATCCGATGGCGGCGGCATTAGAAAGCCGATCTGTTTATGCCCCAAATCCAACAGAAAATCTGTGCCTACTCTTGCTGCTGCGGCATTGTCCGTCCCAATGGAAGTAGCGGCTACACCCTTAAGGTGGCGATCTATCAATACCAATGGAAATTGCTCTACCACCAATTTTAGGATCTCAGCACTAAAAAACTCTCCTTGCGCCGGAAAAATGATCAACCCGTCCACTCCAAGATTTAATAAAGCTTCTATTGCTTTACTCTCATTAACCGGAATGCCTAAAGAACGCCGAAGTACAAGGAAACAATCCTTCTCGCTGGATGCTCTTTCAATCCCTGAAAGCAATCCAGTTCCATAGCTGTCGTCGAAATCGGTCATGACTAAACCAATCATGGTTTGTCCGGAGGTTCTGGTCGAAACAACCCTCCCCGCCGGGCTATTGATTTGTAGCGATGATTGCCCGGCAACAAAGGATCCCCTGCCAGGTTTACGAACGATTAGTCCGACACTGGCCAGCATCTCAAGCGCCTTCTTACTCGTAATTCGACTGACATTATATTCTTCCGCCAGCTCTTTCTCCGAGGGCACCCTTTGCCCTATGTCATATTTATGTCCAATAATATTCTCGCGCAGTGCATCATATATCTTCTCGTACATTGGCTTTGAGGACGAATCCATGGACATATAACTCCTGCTCCCGTGTATATATTTTGGGTTGTGTAAGCCCTTAATCTAGTATATCATGTTATACTAATGTTGTCACATTCCTTTCCAACTCCTGCATTTCCAAGCCCTCCATTTTTATGGTTTATGATGCGCAAATAACGGCCGTAAGCCTCTTCCCATAAACCTTTGTTGGAAGGCTCGTAAGTATCGGTTGAAAAAGACCGGAAAACCACTTCGCGGGCCTCAGCTTCATCGCTTATTTCACCATGGGTTATCGCCTGTACCAGCAGATTGCCGGCAACTGTCGCTTCAACTGGACCGGCCATAACGGGTTTTCCGGTAGCTTCTGCTGTCAATTGGCATAGCAAGCGGTGCTGCACTCCCCCTCCGACAATGTGAATGGTGCCCAGTTTTTTACCGATTAGCTGCTCCAATTCCCCTGCCGTTTGCCTATATTTTAAAGCCAGACTGTCTACAATACAGCGAACGATTTCGCCTTTGGATTGCGGAACCGGTTGTGATGTTGTTTGACAATAAGACCGTATCGCTCCGGGCATATGCTCCGGCGCCAGGAAGGACAAATCGTCAGGATCGATAAAAGAAATCCCGCATTTTTCGTTTCGCGCCAACTCCTGCATCTCGGCAAAACTAATGGCTTCTCCTTCTTGATTCCATTGCCTGCGGCATTCCTGCAGCAGCCACAGCCCCATAATGTTTTTCACAATCCGCGTTTTTCCGTCAAGTCCGCCTTCGTTGGTGAAGGATAGCTCCAAGCCTTGCGGATCCAAAACCGGTATCCTGCTCTCAACTCCCATGATGGACCATGTGCCGCAGCTTATGAACAAGGCATCTTTATCCTTTAAGGGTGCCGCGACAACGGCAGCTGCCGAATCATGCGATGCGGTAGTGATTACTGGAATGGATGCCGTTATGCCAAGCTCATTACAAATGGAAGGTCTAATTGACCCCAATATCGTTCCGGGTTGTACAATGTCGGATAACCAGTGTCTTGGCAGCTGCAAACCTGCAAACAAGGCTTCAGACCAGGAATGCGTCCTTGGATCCAACAGACCGCTTGTGCTGGCAACGGTATATTCCACGGCTTTCGCCCCTGTCAGAAAATAATGGAACAAATCCGGCATAAATAACAGGGACTTGGCGTTTTCCCACAATACCGGATCATGATTCCGTGTCGCCATAAGCTGAAACAGGCTGTTGTATTGCCAAGGATAGGAGCCGGTTAAACCGTACAATTCCTCTTTGGAAATCGTTTGGCAGACAAGCTCTGGCATCCCTTCATTTCTCATATCCCGGTAGTGGTAAGGATTCGCCAACAATCGTCCATGTCCATCCAGTAAACCGAAATCCACACCCCATGAATCTACCGCTACAGAAGCAAGCTGGGGTCCGCCTGCTTGAATATATTTGCCGATACCCTGTTTAAGCTCATGAAACAGCCGCAAAAAATCCCAATACAAATGGTCTCCCATACGTACGGGTATATTTTCGAAACGGTGGATTTCTTCCAGATTTATCCTCGAACCGTCAAAAGAGCCGAGCATAGCCCGGCCCCCGCTGGCTCCATAATCAATTCCCAGCATATTTAAGGTTTGATTCATGAGAGCATTGCACCTCCATACCCTTAATCAATTAATTTTCCTATAATTCGCAGTAAACTGCATAGTTTCGCCCATTTTGCCTGCTGCCTCATAGGTTCCATTGCCAATCTCCCGTACCCCGTCAGGCAATGCTGAAATACGGTAATTTTCAGGGAGAATGAGCATAAATGTCCCTGTGGTTGACATGGACATTTCAACATTGATCCATTTTTCATCTTGATTCCATTTCAATACCACGGAGGCCCCATTCCTGCAGCTCACCTTTCCTATATGTCCGCTTACCCAGCGTTTTGGAAGTGCAGGAAGCAGCTTGACCACATTAGAAGTGGAATATACCAGAGATTCCAGCACTGCTCCACTGAAACCCATATTTGCATCCACTTGATAAGGTGCGCCTTTACCCAAAATAATGCGGAGCGTAAGTCCCATATTGCGCCAATCATTGTGATAGGTAAACAGGTTTACACCAACACAGGTTCGACTGAGAAGATCAAAACATTCCTGAACCTTGGATGCGAATCCCATGCGTGCGTAGATATGTGCTTGATGGGCAAGAGACCATCCTGTTTGTGCTTCAAGCCCTATGGACAACCGCTTTTCCATAGCGATACCGACGGCATCGAAAAGCTCAGGTTGATTTTCCTTAGTGATCTCGAACCCGGGAAATAACGGATAAATATGGGATAGATGCCGATGGGCATAGTTATCGTGGTGATCGGGGTTGATCCATTCTGCCAGCGCACCGTCTTCATTAATTCTGTATGGGCGTAAATGGGCCAGAATATCTTGCCAAGCTATCGTATCCTCCATTGGAAGATCCAGCGCCTCGTAAGCTTCGCATAAATTACCAAGAAGCTCGCGAATCAAAGCCGTATCAATTGTGGAATTGATGGTAAGCGGCATACCCGGATTCATCGTAACGCTTAAATCCACCTTATCCTGGATTTCATCACTTGGCGCATTTTCAGGGGAATTGGACGGCACAATAAGCACAAATCCCTCTTCGTCCCTTAAGAGATAATCCTCATAAAATAAAGCAATCTCCCGCATAAATGGCACCGCGCGGTTCTTCAGGAATTCCAGATCTCTTGTAAAAAGATAATAGTCGTAGAAATGCTGCGCTAACCAGGGGGCAACACCGATAAAATGCAGAACATGCGGCTGGGCGTCACGCAGCAGCCCGGTGTTGGCAGCGGCCGTGAGCGGTATAAAGATGCCGCGGCATCCAAAGAGCTTGCGTGCATTTACTTTATACTCGTCCATACGATCTTCAAAATAGTTGAACATGGCTCCCGTCACCTCTGGTATAGAGCCTGAAAGTGCTTGCCAATAGTACATCTGGGTGTTTTCGTTGTGAACGTAAAAGCTGTTCCATGGCGGATAATAGTCACCGTTCCACGTTCCTTGAAGGGTAGGAGGCAGGCAGTCTCCTGTCGAACAGGAAATCAGAAGATAGCGGCCCATGTCAAACATTTTCTCAATAAGACTGAGTGGAGCTTCACCTTGATAAGCTTCCAGCAAGAGAGACTCGTTGTTATCCGGTTCTGGCTTTTGTTCGGTTAGCGCAAACTCACATCTCAGAAATTTTTCGCGGTGAACCTCAGCATGCCTTTCAAAAAGCGTTTGATAATCTCCCGGCAGCATGTCTAATCTTCTGCAAAGCGCTTCAATCTCCTGCTCCGGCTTATCGGTGTTGACATATACGCCCACAATTGCAACAATCTCAGACGCACTTTTGATCCTTTCCACTTCATGGGATTCCATCGGTAAATTCCACAACTGATTCAATGAGGAAAGCTGCTCTGACCAGGTCAGTTCCTTCGTAAAACTACGCATTCCCTTTCCACACACCGCACGCAGCACTGCGCCGTATTCTCCACCCATAGAGCCAGTCACCCTAAGAACCAGCTTGTCGCCGCGAACCTCGGATTTAAAGGCAAGAGGCGGGGTTTTCGGTATGCCGCTCATCTGTACGCTGTCACTCAAGTTATGCTCGCAAAGCTGAAAAGCTGCATCTACCATTTGATCGCTGGACTGGATCCGTAAAACGGCAATGTTATCGGTATGGGAGATAAAGAAATCCCTTCTTTTTTCAACTTGGCCGTCTTTCCACGCTACGGTTGCTTGGCCGGTTGTAAAATCAAGCGTTCTTCGATAGGCGGTAAACCCTTCTTTCTGATGCATGGAGATCTTCAGGTCAAACGCTGGATGCATAATCGGCAGTCCGGAAATGAACCCGCGTTCGTTTAGGGCGTTGGACATGTATATAATTGCCTCCGGAAAATTTCCGGACAGGGCTAATCTACGTGTTTCTGCCAGGGTATCCGAGATATCGGGCAGTTCAGATTCTGCGTTTTCATACCACAAGGAATCATGATTAAATTGTATGGTTTCCGGGGAGATGCTGCCATAGACCGAGGCGCAAAGCGCGCCATTTCCGCAGGGCAGTCCGTCGCGCCAACTTGTTGCAGGCGTAAGCATCATCATCTGGTGGCTCTTCTTCATGACTATACTTCCTTTCAGTTAAGACTCTTTTTAAAAATAGGGGGAACCCGTATATAGTAGTATATACGAAATTCCCCACCATTTTTATGTTACATATTCATCGGTCTAGCCTTTAATAAATAGGTGCTCCGAATCTTTCCCAGTTCTTCTTATAACGATCGCTCATGAACTTTTCAAGCTTGTCATAATCTTTTACTTTCTTGATGTCCACAATCATCTTCTCAATGATCTTTGCGGATTCTTCAGCCGATTTAGCTGCAATTGCCTTATAGACATTATCGGCAATGGTCGTAATGGTAGTAAGCGCAACGCCCTCATCCGTTGTTCCGGTAGGTGTCATGCCATATCTTTCATTTGTGGAGTCATGACCATAAGGCACTGAATTGGGGATATCGTATTTTACAGTATCAGGCGGGTCGCCGCGAAGTCCGCGCATCGGCTGGTACCACATGGTGAAATAATCCCAAATTCCGGTTTCGCCCTGATAAGCAGCGGCATCTTTGTTTAGTTTGTCAGATTCTGCTTGAGGTCTGAAGAATACCCCGTCCTTCACATGATAATGCGTGCCCGGATTACCCTGAGCGACTTGCAATGTACCTGTCGGGCTAAATCCATACCTGAGAAGCTTGATAGCAGCTTCAGGATCTTTGGCCTTCTTGGAGATAAATGTCTGAACCGCACCGCCGACACGGGAAGAGGCTGGAAAACTAAATTCCTTGCCTGTAGCGGACATTGGCGGTATAGCTATAAAATGGCTTTCCGGATCCTTGGCGTTCAGGATGGCGTTAGCGCCGCCAGCTGCATGCCAGACGTATGGAAGCATAAATGAATTTGAGGATAAGTCTTGAGTCACCTGCTGGTCGTCTTTAACGAATATTTCCGGATCGATAAGTCCTTCACGGTACAGTTTATTCAAATAAGCGATAAACGTCGGATATTCCGGATGCAGCCACTTTACTGAACAATATTTGGTTGCCTCATCGCAATAAACATCATTGATACCGAAGGAGTAGCCCAGAGTCTTTATGGCGCCTTCACCTTTATAAGGTCCCAGGGCCCAGCCGCTGATTCCGATGGAGTTTTTGCCGTCAATTTGCGGATATTTCTCCTTAAAGAGCTTCAAGGTGTTGTAAAGGTCATCAGGCGTGGCAATGGAAGGTTCACCCAATGCTTTCCAGATATCCTTGCGTACACTGTAGGAAAAGTTGCCGATGGCAGGGTCTTTGTGTTCCTTCAAGAGCCACTCCGGATTAGTGACACCGGAAATGCTCCACATCTGGTCATCGATCCCTTCATAAGTGCCGATCGTGCGCAAGATCTCAGGCATCTCTTTTTTGAATTCAGGAGCATACTTATCCATAAGTTCATCGAGAGAGTAAACATATCCTCCTTCAATAAGCTCTTTTCCCAAAGGATCGTCAAACCCCAAGGTGACCAAATCGGGAAAGTCATTGGTAGCCATCATCAAACGAACCTTCTCGCCGCCATCGCCATTCGGGATGGTTCCGGTAACATTAATGCCTGTAATCTCCGTTACTGTTTTCAACGCTGTGTACTCCGTAAAAGGCTTTACCCCGATATGGTGGTTGTAGTTGAAATACCACGTCAACTCCGCCTCACGTCCTATATGCCACTTTGCCTTTTCATCTTTCACATACTGTTCAAACGGGAAATTTTCATCCACAACCTTCGTGACATCCCATGTTTTCTCCTCTGCCGGCGCAGCAGTTGGGGCCGTAGTGGATGCTGGCTCGTCCGTAGGAGCTGGGGTTGCCGTCTGGTCATTTTTGCCGCTGCACGCTGACAACAACATAATGATACATAAAGCGAGTATTGCAAATAGTTTGATACCTTTCATTTGGTTGACCTCCTAGAATATATTTGAAGTGCCAAAAGTACGGATATACTAATGACATAACTTCTGTAGCAAAAAAGCTGTTACTCCTTCAGCGCACCAATCAGGAAACCCTTAACAAAGTATTTCTGGAAAAACGGATAGATCAATACAATAGGTCCGATGGCTACAACAAGCGTTGCCAATTGGATGGAATAAGGCGTGATTCTCTTGGAAAGGACTTCATCGCTTGATACCATTTTGCTGATTTCCAAGGCCGCGTTGGCACTTA
>DASWUO010000152.1:0-1790 GCA_036401615.1 Bacilli bacterium
TTTGGAGGACATTGTCTTATCCGGGGTCGAAGTTCACAGCAGCTTTTTCAGTTATGCATTCAACAATTATAATTCAAACTATGGCATCAGCAGCTATGAAGGAATAACTGATTTCCCGGAATTATATTTCACCGTACTGACCAAACGTAATATTTTCAACCCTCTACTCACTTATGTACTGCCGCTGATTCTTATTGCCTTTATCTTATTCGCCGTTCAGATGATGATGTCAAAGGAAGAAAAGAAGAACTCCCTATTTGGAGTGAACCCCTCCGTGGTGCTGGCCACTTGTTCGGGATTGTTCTTCTCCGTACTTGTAGCCCACACCGCTTTACGGGGCAGTTTTGAGGTGAATGAAGTGCTGTATATTGAGTACTTCGCTTTTGTTCTCTACTTTATGATTATGGTTGTGACCATTAACTCCTACCTTTTCAGCTTAAATGACAATTTGAAGATCGTACAGTTTGGCGACAACTTGATCCCCAAACTCATCTTCTGGCCGATCGTCTTAATTGTTTTACTGGCGGTTACGGTAAAATTATTTTATTGAATTTTTCAAGATTACTTCCAACTTCATAGTATAAAATTTAGCCTTGGTTTCAGCATCAAGCGGGAAGTAAATGATCAACAGCGTTTCCTCCGATTGATTAATTTCTCCGGATTGGATTAACAGCTCCAGATCAAAGGGCAGCAGCTCAAATGCGGCGTGCTTGTGTAAATCTTTCTCATTAATCTTCATGGCTGCAAATTCTTTCGAAACTTGCTCAGGATATGAAGCAACCATGGTCATATACTGGGCTAGCTTCTGTTTATCAATACTGTAATCCCACCAAATTTTGCGTGGTTTATATTTATGGTTCCGGTAATAATCCAGTTTCATAAGCCCTTCTATAATTGGCATCCTCGGTGTTCCACGGTATACCAAAAACTCACGAAGACGGGTAAATAAATCCTCCAGCTGGTGGCCAATTTTCTGCCATCCTTGAGCATCCCAGTAATCCCCAAACTCTTGAAAAAAGTCAAAGGGCGACGAGAACTCCTTATCCATCAGGTATTTTAATGTGTGGTCCATCCGGTGGTCATTCCAATACTTCTCCAATACATCCTCAACCCGTTTGATCCGCACTAAATCCGAAAAAGGCAGAATGTTGTTGCCCAGTATCTCGTAAGGCGCATGGTCCATATAGATGTATCCATACTTGTGGGCGTCATTGCGCATCCCGGTACCCCGCAGCATCTTCAAAAAGCCTAATTGCAGCTCTTCTGGCCGCAAAGCAAATACATCATTAAAGGTTTTGCGAAATGAAGCATAATCTTCCTCCGGCAACCCCGCGATCAGATCCAGATGCTGATCAATCTTCTTACTCTCTCTGATCATCGTTACCGTTCTGGATAACTTCGTGAAATTCTGCCTTCTCTGAATGATATCATTGGTCTTGTCGTTGGTTGATTGAACCCCAATTTCAAATCGAAATACACCCGGGGGCGCATGTTCAGCAAGAAATTCCAATACCTCAGGCCTCATGATGTCTGCGGTTATTTCAAATTGGAAGACGCAGCCTTGATGGTTTTGGATTAAAAATTCGAAAATTTCCATGGCATAGTCTCTCTTGATATTAAAGGTCCGATCGACGAACTTGATTAATTTAGCTCCGTTAGCGATCAGATATAGCAGGTCTGACTTAGTCCGTTCCATGTCAAAGTAACGCACCCCTACCTCAATGCTGGAAAGGCAAAACTGGCAGCTGAAAGGGCAGCCGCGGCTTGTTTCAAAATAAACCACCCTTTTG
>DASWUO010000153.1:0-4324 GCA_036401615.1 Bacilli bacterium
GGAAATATCAGAAGCGCTAAGAGCGAACGGAAATAGTGGTTTAGCAGCACTTGCCGACATGCGCCTTCAAGATCTGAATCGCTTTGTATTGGACGGGGCGTGGAGAGTCATGGAACAAGTGATGGATAAAACCATCGTGCAGGCGGTCAGGTCAGCAACGGAAGATGAAGATGATGAAGTGAGAGATAGCGGCATTGAAACCTTAATCGAAGGAATGGGAGATAATCGTCTTTCAGCTGCCCTTGTACTGTATCTGTCAAATTGGAATGATGAACATCTCCCATTAATAGTTGCAGATAATGCCGCTTTATTGAAAACAATCGACTTTCGTGATACTTGGCTGAACCAACTAACAGCGGAAGCCCTGAATAAGAAGGAGGATCCGATGGACAATAACAGAAGACAACTATTAGGTTTGCTCGACAAGATTGTATTTTTGAAACAAGTACCTTTTTTCTCCAAATTAACGCTTGATGAATTGGGCCGTGTCGCAGATATTGCAGAAGAGCAGTTTCATGAGCAGGAAACCCCTATGTTTCTACAAGGAGCTTCCAACCAAATTTTAGGCGTTATTATCGAGGGATGCCTATCCATTTCAACTGTTGATTCAAACGGCGAAGAGCGGCTAATCTCCAAATTGCACCCAAAATATGTATATGGGGAATCCTCGTCAATCTATGGCACTCTAACTACCGCCAAAGGAACAGCCCATGGTGGAGAACTCCATATTCTTGCAATACAAGGCGCCGAGTTTGCCAAATTAATCCGTCTTTATCCAGGTATCGGCATCGGCATTCTTCAATCCGCGTTCGACCGGGTTCGCAGGCTTGAGGAGTCGATTGTAAAGGATTTGCATTAATAAATTTCATCTCGTTTCATCAACATGAATGTATAGTCCTACTATTTTCATCGATTGTACTCTATAAAAAATTAAAACCATTGAAAGCGTATGTAGCTTCAACTCTTATAAGTGTATTACTATTTGTACTATGTGTGATATTATTTTCTAGTTATGTTTATTCAGATGGGATTGCTAAAGGAGTTGGCACCTTGCTTTATTTAACATATTTTGGAATACTGACGGTAATTTCGGGTGTAATTTTTTTGCTGATAAATAGAATTAAAAAATAACCAATAGGTTTTGATTTGAGTTGAAAAAAGTGGAACTAAAGGTAGGATAAGATGGTCATCTGTTGATGAGATACACTCCACATGTGTCGTGTCGGTGAAAGGGATATAATTTATTTTATTGCACCTGCTTCCCGCACCACATCAAATAGACGTTTGTTCAGATATATTTTTTCTTTGCCGATTTTATTGGATGTTAGAAACCCCATTTCTTCAAGCGACCTCAAATATCCTGATGCAGTCTTTCTCGAAACATGAAGACCCTCTTCAATGTAGGAAATTTTAGTGTAGAATTCGAAGAACAGCAGATCCACCAATTCCTTAGAATATATTTTAGGTGCTGCTGATCTAATATCTTCTGCTGTCTGTTCTACTACCTTATTGATCTTTTTTACAAGTATCAATGTCTCCTCCGCTGTCTGCTCTACACCATCCAACATAAAAAGAATCCACTCTTCCCAATTCCCTTCCGTTCTAACTTCTTGCAGCAGCCTGTAATATGCCGACTTGTTGCGGATAATGTACTTACTGAGGTAAAGGATGGGACTGTCCAAAAGTTCCTTAAGAACGAGGTACAGGACATTGATAATTCTTCCCGTCCTGCCGTTACCATCGTAGAAAGGGTGTATAGATTCGAACTGGAAATGAACAACTGCCAGCTTAACAAGCAAGTCTAATTGGTCATAATCATCGTTAATATACTTTTCAAGATTGCTCATAAGATCGCGGATTTCCTGCTCCCCGCTCGGCGGAGTATAAATCACTTCTCCCGTTGTCTCATTTTTTAATACGACCTGGCAAGTTGCCTTAAGACTCTTTTCGTCTCAAGATCAACTGCAGGCGGCAAGGGTCTTACTATTTCCCCCTTCATTGGGATCACATTCCTTTCTTTTGTTTATATTATATGCGTAAACTTTACCTATATCAAGAACATATAAGTAAAAAATCAAAAAAATTACCCACGTAATATAGACGTGAGTAAAAATCGCCACCTATATATAGAATCGCCCAAATTCAGTCGTAGTTGAACAGATTCTTTTTCTTTTTTCGTCATACTGCCACCTAGCTGTCTATTTGTTTAATTGTCCAATAACAATGAAAAAAGGAGGAGATCTTCTCCCCCCTAAATATTATTTAGCTTTTATCCGGTAGATTCTGCAAAAGCTTATCAACGTTCGCTTTTACCGACGGCAAATCGTTCTCCAAAATGTTCCATACAGTGCGGATACTCACACCCATATAGTTATGAATTAATATATCCCGAAGCCCAGCCATTTTCCGCCAGGGAACTTCGGGATGGATTTGCCTGAAATCCAGATCAATATTTTTAGTAGCTTCACCGATAATTTCTAAATTCCGCATTACAGCATCCTGCTGCAATGTGGATTTGTAAAACTCATCTTCACCGGAAGAAGTGTATGAATTAATTTTATCTAAGCATTCAAGAATGTGCAGTAGGTAAAGTTTGTTATCCTTCATAGCGGTAAAGCCTCATTTAACACTTTATCCTTTATATACCAGTGCAAAGATTCGCCAGTCACGATGTCCACATTTCTTTCGAGCATTTCCTCTAGTTCCTGTTTCAGTCCGATGACATCAAACAAGCTGCGATTATCCTCAAAGGCAACCAAAAAATCAATATCGCTATTCTCATTTGCTTCACCTCGAATTACAGATCCAAAAATTTTCAAGTTCGAAGCGCCATATTTTTTAGCAACGGTAAGAATGCCGTCCCTTTTGTTATTAAGTTGCGCGCGAATATCGATCATTTATAGTCACCTCATAACCATTATACGCAAACAATAGAATAAATGAAAGTTGTGATTATACAATCATGATTGCCATCTGCTTGAGATTATTCATTAAAGACGTATTCCAAACGATTCCCATTTTCATCGTAAATGATTTCGTACTTCTGCCCGCTTGCCGCTTCACGAATTCGCTTGCCATCTACCATATAATAAATAGAGGCACCCGCCAGTTTGGCTTCCAACTCCATTTGCTTCATGGCTTGTTTTAAAATTTCTTTTAATTCTTCACCTTTTGGAGGCATGTTCTTGATTACTAGAATCGCCCATATTCAGTTGCAGTTGAACAGATTCTTTTTCTTTTTTCGCCATACTACCACCTAGCTGCCTATGTGGTCCATGGACCATAATTCAGACCAGTTTGCTCAATACATTCCCAGTTAGTAATGACACCGTCTCGACGTGCCTTGTCGAGGGAACATTGCTCAGTCTATTACACTCATATTTTTTTATATCAAAATCAATAACGCAATAGTCTCCACATGGCCTGTCGAGGGGAACATCTTACCTCAATTAAATTTATTTCATTACATCTTTAAGCAGGCTTGAGTAATATCTAGCTCCGTGTAAAATTCGGTAAACGATAACCCTATTCTCTATAAAACGATAATAAGCAATGTAAGAGTCAACAATAACCATTCGAAAATTAAACTTTTTGAGAGATCGTTCAAGAAGCGGCGCCCCGGAGTTCGGGAAATTTTCAAGGTAACGCAGAGATTGCATTATTTTATCGAGAATCATTCCAGCTGCTTGTGGATTATCTGCCATGATGTAATCAAATATTTCATCTAAATCAGAATAAGCAGATGAAAGTAATTCAACATTATACCGTTCCATTGATCTTATTCCTCAACCGCTTGTGTACCTCGTCAAGTGTGACTGTCGGGTCACCGGAAAGCCGCAATTGTTCTGCATGCAAAAGTTTTTCCCTCAGATCAAGCATAGCCTCTCTACGTTCAAATGCCTCAATGCTCATAACAACAAGATCGCCCTCTCCGTTTCGTGTAATGTAAACCGGTTCAGCTTTTTCATGAGCTAATTTTGCAATAGTATTGTATTCATTACGTAATGTAGTCGATGATTTTATAATCATGTCTGTTTCCTCCTAATTCATTATTCTACATTTATTATATGATAATTCTATCAGGATATACAGACTAATTAAATCTTTCCTAGTATAATGAAGAAACAAAACTTAGTGCCACGATTATAAAGACCCAATGTTCGATAACGATTTTTCGTAATTAATTTTATCTCCTTTCCCAAACTAGTAAAGCAATAGTCTCAACATGTGTCGTGTCGGTGAAAGGGATATATGGGTTTTCTAAAATATATCTGTATTTGCTTTTTGGCTATAGCCCATTGACTGGTATCCCTTCAATCGTCTA
>DASWUO010000154.1:0-3533 GCA_036401615.1 Bacilli bacterium
AATTACAAAACCGGCAAATGACGATTGATGATGTAAACTGAAAACGGCGGTAGTATAGGTTCCTTTTTTCAATTTCATGCATTATTTTTCCATGAACTGGCTATAATAACACCAACCGCGTTACGCAACCAGATTGCGGTGGATTGGTGTTTTTTGTTATTTTGGAATAGAGGAAGGGGATAAAACAATGTGGTTCTGGATTGCTTTAGTTATTGCTGTCTTAGGTCTAGTTGTTGTGGTAAACAGCTTTATAGTGGTCAGGTTTTTCTTTACCCGCGACCATCAGGATGAGACCCTGCTTATCGATGGCAAAGCCCTATTTGGTTTAATTAGATATCGGTATAAAATGCCCTATTTTATATTTAAGGGGATGGAAGAAGGGATTTTGGTCCAGAGCGAGGTAATCAATCGTAACGACAATGAGCTAAAGGCAGTAGGTCAAGAAAAAATAAATAAGCATAAGGTCTTGGAAATCTATTATAAAACTAGGCGGTTAATTACCCATGTGTTTGGTTTTACGCAATGGTTAACTCAAACGATGTGTCACCTTAGATGTACGAAACTGCAATGGAAGACGAACGTGGGAACGGGTGACGCTGCAGAAACAGCTGTAACTATAGGTTTGGTGTGGGGTCTTAAATCGTCTTTGATGAGTGTAGCTTTAAAATATATGTGCTTTGATGTTAAACCGATGTTGGCTGTAAATCCCCAGTATACCAAAGCCCATTTCTCCACAGAATTAGCATGTGTAGTTAAGATTAAATTGGGATTCGCCATGCTTTCCGGCATGATGTTGATTTATCGCATCTTAAGGGTTAAGGGCGGGATGAAGACATGGCAGAATATCTTATTCAAGGCTTAATACATACATCTTTAGGGTATTGAGCATAATAACAAATGCGAAAGATTCTAAATCTAAAAGGCATACTGCAAATTAAAAAAGGAGGATATATATGGCGGAACATCCTATTCAAGGCTTAATGCAAACAGCAATGGAAAACATCAAAGAAATGGTTGATGTAAATACCATCGTTGGAGACCCGGTGGAAACTCCGGATGGTACAGTTATTCTTCCGATATCCAGAGTGGGCTTTGGTTTTGCTGCCGGCGGCAGTGAATTCTCAGTGGAGAAGGAAAATGAAAAGTTTAACCGAAATGATACACTTAATGCTTCAGTAGCTCTTCCCTTCGGTGGAGGCAGCGGCGGTGGAGTTTCCATAACTCCTATAGCTTTTCTAGTAGTTGGAGCCCAAGGGGTCAAAGTAGTTCCGCTTGATCACAGTACTCATCTATTCGAACGGATGATTGATTCCGTTCCACAACTGGTGGATAAGGTGCAGAGCATGTTTAAAGGCTCCGCTACGGGTGCAGGCAGTATGATGGGAGCTGGTATGACGCCGGGAATGATGGGAACACAACCCCCTCCCATTCCTACCTCTCCAACTTCGGGCTCCGGGGCCAACCCAAGCATGGCGGGTTCCGCTTCAGGCAGCGGCAATTCTAAGCCGGGAACCGTCAACGCCGTTGTGGATACCCAAAACACCATTCTTTAAAAAAGCAGCATCAATAGAATCTAACCAAACACATAGAAGGCTGCCTTTATCGGCAGCCTTTTTTTCGATTTTATCGGATAAATTCAACTAAACACAAAATAACAGATGGTGATTGCGGCGATAAATCCGGCAATATCCGAAATCAAGCCCACCTTAAGTGCGTATCCCACCTTGCGGATACCTACGGAACCAAAGTATACAGTCAACACATAAAGCGTGGTATCCGTACTCCCCTGAATCGTGGATGCCATCCTGCCAATCATCGAGTCGGGCCCGAATTCTTTAATTAAATCCGCGGTGAATGCCAAGGAACCCGCACCTGTAATAGGTCTTAAAATCGCTAAAGGCAATACTTCACTTGGAATGCCTATGTAATCGAAGAAAGGGCGGACAAACCCGATAAAATAATCCATAGCACCGGATGCCCTAAAAATACTGATGGCGACCATCATGCCCACAAGATGCGGAATGATCTTGATCGCCGTATCGAAGCCTTCTTTAGCCCCTTCCACAAAGGTTTCGTAGACCGGTACTCTTCGATAAGCTGCATATAGAGGAATGAACACAATAATTAGCGGAATTGCCCAGGTTGATATTACGGTGATGAAGGAGTACATAGCGGTTCACCCTTTCGGAGATGGCGGCAAAGTCCTTCTGTACCACTTGTCCGCTAGAATGGCAACCGAAGTGGCTGCTACTGTGGCCATCAGTGTAGTCCCGACAATCTCTGCCGGATTTAAGGAGTTGAAATTCAATCGAATGGCGATTAATGTAGTGGGAATGACTGTAATGCTGGCGGTATTTAAAGCCAATAAGGTGCACATGGCCGGACTGGCTGTGTCTTTATAGGGGTTCAATTTCTGGAGCTCCTCCATGGCTTTAATCCCCATGGGTGTTGCCGCATTGCCGAGCCCCAAGATATTCGCGCTTAAATTAGACATAATATATCCCAGGGCCGGATGGCCTTTCGGAATGTCCGGGAATAGAAATCGCACAACAGGGCCGAGAAAACGGGCCAGTATCTGAAGGAGTCCGGCATCCTCGGCAATTCGCATCATCCCAAGCCAGAACACTAGAATGCTGATCAGCCCAAAACTCACCGTAATCCCGGTCTCCGCCCCTTCAAAAATAGCTTTGGTCACAGCATCGGCATTGCCTTGCAGCACTGCAGCAGCAAACCCGGCAACAATAAAAAACAACCAAATCGCATTGACCATGACGCCACCTCTAACTTATGGATTAAGTTCAAACAACCCTTTAAAAATGGATTTAAAGACGATAGGGAAGCTTAAACGGTTTGCCGACACAGCGACCGAGCCCGATTGAGAAAGGGCGTGTTGTTCGTTTATTAATAAACGGGGGCTGTTGTTGGCGTATAATGGAATCGCTGCAATTTTAGTGTTTTCCAGGTATATATTCAGGAAGCCTTTCTCCCCCAAAAGGTCTGGAATGGTTTTGCTTTTAGATAAGATCAATTTTGCCGATATACGGGTACGTTCTTCCTCAGTTAAGGGATAAGTAAAGGTGCGTCCAACCCTCAAACCCTTTCCTTTGATTTCTTCTCCCTTCTTCACAAGGGTTTCAGCCGGAAAGTGACGAAAGCCATAATCCAACAGCTTGCTGTGATCAGCCCAGTCATCCCCATCCGATAGAGTTACTACGGCAAATTGTTGATCATTCCTGGTAGCCGAGCTTACTAAACATCGTTTGGCTAGAATCGTGTAACCGGTCTTAACTCCATCCGCACCCTCATACAGCCTGAGCATTTTATTCTTGTTGATCCACCTGTGATCCCATGATTCGTATGAATTAGGTACGGTCTTCACCCTGGTTTTGACAATATCCTGAAATATGGGGTTCCTTAATGCATATGCCGTTAGTTGAGCCATATCATTGGCGGTGGAGTAATGCCCTTCTGCATCCAATCCGTGGGGATTTTTAAAACTGGAATTACCCATCCCTATGGCTTGAGCTTTCTCG
>DASWUO010000155.1:0-17044 GCA_036401615.1 Bacilli bacterium
CTGTATTAGGAGGCGACATGCTAAGCAGTCCCAAAGGCAGAGTAAATTTCTCTTCACTGTTTAAATAAATCAGCGGACCTAAGAAGTCATCCCAAGATGCCCTAAAGGAAAACACGGCAACAACTGTCAGAGCAGGAATACTTAACGGCAGCATGATCTGCCAATAAATCCCCCATGTACTGGCCCCGTCAATTCTCGCAGCTTCATCGAAATCTCTGGGGATACCCAAGAAAAATTGTCTTAATAAAAAGATATTAAACGCGCCGCCGCCAAAAAATGCAGGTACAGTCAACGGCAACAGCGTATTAATCCAACCCATCTTGGAAAACAGCACATATACCGGAATTAACGTGACTGCCCCGGGCAGCATCATGGTGGCCAGCACGATTCCGAAAATGGTGTTTCGCAACGGAAATCTTAGCCGGGCAAACCCGAAAGCGCACAATGAGGAAGATAGGGTGCAGCCGATAATGGTAAAAAAGACTACAATAAATGAATTCTTGAAGAAAATCTCAAACGGTTTGATAGCCCAAATTTCAAAATAAGCTTTAATCGTGAAATCTGTAGGTATTATAATTGGCGGAATGGTGTAAATATCGGCCAATCCCATCAGGCTTCTGAGTACCATCCATACCAAAGGGAAGATGAAAATAACGGTTCCCAAAATCATTAAAACATATTGAATGCTGTAGGATACAATCATTCCTGATTTTATTGAGTTCATTATTTGGCCTCCCCTTCATAATGCACCCAAGATTTGCTTGTACGGAAGATAAACACTGTAAAGACTAAGACAATGGCGAAGAGCACCCAGGCAAGCGCTGAAGCATACCCCATCTCTAATGCGTTAAATGCTCTATTGTATATATAGACTACTAAGAAATTACTCGCATCCAAGGGTCCTCCATTTGTAGTTACCAGCACTTGCCCAAACACCTGCAAAGCACCAATAATGCCTATAATTAAATTAAAGAAGATAACAGGTGTCACCAAAGGAAGAGTTACGTGCCAAAAACGGCGAAGCGGTGATGCTCCATCAACAATCGCTGCTTCATACAACGTCTCCGGAACCCCTTCCAAACCCGCAAGCCAAATAATCATAGCCGCTCCCGCCTGCCACAAAGACATAATAATCAAGGACGGCATAACAGAATCAGGATGTGAGAACCAAGTATAAGAAGGATAACCAAAAAAGTTCAAAATTTGGTTGGCTAGTCCTACAGGCGGGCTGTATAACTGCTTCCATAGCACACCTAATGCCACCACAGGCACGACTACAGGCAAATAATATATGGTGCGAAACCAGCGAACGCCGGGAACATTTCTTTTTAACAGAAGCGCCAGGAAAAATCCAACGATTAATCCAAGAGGAACGGCAAAAATCGAATAGTTAAATGTAACTTTCAAAGAATTCCAAAATTTAGGTTCATTGATCATTCTTTCATAATTACTTAAACCAATCCATTTAGCCGGTCTAAGAATATTATATTCCGTAAAACTAAAATATAAGGACTGCATTACTGGCCATAGAGTAAAAATTAATATCCCCAGCACAACAGGCGAGATGAACAGAAAACCTTCGAAAACTTCAATTCTTTTTCGGCTGTAGGAACGGGGTTTTTTTATAACATGATTCACATTTACTTCTGTGTTAACATTTCCTTTCATGTTGTAATCCCCCCATAAATTATCAACAAGGCGGGCATAACCATTTCATGCCCGCCCTGTTGATTAATCACTGTTGCTTTGTGAATAAGTTTATTTAAGCAATGCGTTTACTTTATCATCTACTGCTTTCAAAGCATCCTCAAGAGAACTTTGGTTTAGAATATATTTGGTGAATGCATCTGGAATGCCTGTATTAATTTCACTAATCGCAGCAACAGGCAATCTGATTTCAAAGTCTCTTAACACGTCAGATTCAGGGAAAGCTACCATGGCATCCATGTTTTTGCCTGGAGCCGGATTCTCTCTCCAAATCTTATCATCTTTCAAAGACTTCAGTACAGGAACACCCGCGCCAGTGGCATTAAACGCATTTTGTCCCTCAACTTTAAGGAATAATGACACGTAGGCGCCGGCTGCGTCTTTATGCTTAGATTTTGCGGAAATAGAGTATCCGCTTGCACCGGAACCAACCGCATATTGTACCGGCTGTTTGGGCATCGTTACAACATCCCATTCAAAGCCTTTGGCTTTTGACGCATCGTTAACGCTAGGCGCGTGTGGTTTTACACCGACTTTAAATCCAACTTTACCCGCCATAAATGGATCTTCTGGATATTGGCCGGCAGGATCCGTCGCATATCCGTCTTTTACTAAATCCCAGCAAAGCTTTAATCCTGCTACAACGGCCGGATCGGAGAAACGAACTGATTTATTGTCATCGGCTACATATTTGCCGCCCATTCCTTTTGTACAGGCAACCCAGTTAGGCGACCAAGTCGGCTCAAAGTGCACACCGAACTGAGTAGTTTTTCCAGCAGCGTCTTTCTTGGTAAGCTTCTTCATGTAATCCATAAAGGTTGCCCAATCCCAGCCATCCGCAGGAACATCAAGACCCTCTTGTTTCAACAATGTTTTGTTCACATACATAACTATATGGTTGTAGTCACGCGGAGCGTAATAATTGTCAACTTTCCCGTCAATTTCAAGTGTGCCATATCCTAACATGGACTCGTATACATCGGATACATCAACACCATTTGCGGAAAATATATCATTTAATGGAGCGATAATTCCAGCTTCGGCAAATTCTTTTACGGCTCCGTCATAGATCCAAGTTACATCAGGCAAGTCTCCTGATGCGGCTTGCGCAAGAGCTTTTGTCTTATAATCTCCGACATAGGGTTCAATTTTTATCGTAATCCAAGGGTGGGATTTCTTTAAAATCTCGCCTACGGCTTCAGCGTTTTTCTTTTCTTCAGGTGAATCCAGAATACCTACACGGATCGTTACTGGATCTTTGTTAACTACCGGTTCCGGTGTAGCCTCTTCTGCCGGCGCTTGGGTAGCGGCAGGTGTTTCTTCTTTGGCCGTATTGCCATCTTTATTGCCACAAGCAGCTAACGCAATCACAAACATAAGTACGAAAATCAATAATAATGTCTTTTTCATTCAAACATCCTCCTCTTATTTTTTAAAAATATTTACCCCCTATGTACTCTGACAGGTCTTGACGGAGGCCTCGCTAATAAAAACGTTTTTATTTTAAAAAGACGGCCTTGCAAATAACACCTCCCTTCAATGATCATTCTATCAGGTTATTTCCCTAAAGTAAACCCTTTCATTGCAATTTCGGAATAAAATTTTTAATTTTTTTTCCAAAATAATAAATCGTTTTTATATATTTAGCACATTAATAAAATCTTTCCCGAAAATTTTACTCGCCGCCGAATCCCGTTCGCTCAATTCCTTCTTTAATGAAGGACTGTCCTACTATATATAAGATAAAAAGCGGAGCAACAATCAGGAAGCAAGCCGCCATGATAACGGGTTCGTTTAACCCCGCATCCGTATTCGCACCAAAAATATCGTTAATGTTGCGGCCCAGCGATTCCAAACGTATGGGCAGTGTATAAAATTCCTCCCTGTTTAAGTATAGTACCGGCTCATAATAATCATTCCAATGCCATACGAGAGAGAATAATCCCACAATGATGATGGCCGGTTTTGCCAATGGCAGCATGATGGTCGTAAAGACGCGAATCGGACCGGCTCCGTCGATCCGCGCCGCCTCCTCTATTTCTGTCGGCAGACTGCGGAAAAATTGGCGGAAGATGAGAATAAATAACGCGCCCCGCAAACCATGGGCAAAGAAAGAAGGGATGATAAAAGGATACAATGTATTGATCCAACCCAGCTGTTTAAACAGCGAATAAAGTGATATGATAATCGTTTGCGGCGGTACAAGCAAAGTGAGCAGCACAAGTCCGAACAGAAAGCTGCTGCCCGGAAATTTATAACGGCCGAACCCGTAACCGGTGATAGCGCAGGAGATCAACTGGCCTAAGCATGCCAGCAAGGTTATGGTTAACGATTGGGTCAAGGATTCCATGTAATACATCCCTTTAAAAGCCTGCTCAAAGTTGAAGAAGTGGATAGCGCTTGGAATCCATACAATGGTTGAATCCAAGAAATCTTCAATCGATTTGGTCGATGTGCTGATAATATAAAGAATTGGCAAAACAAAGATAAATGAAAGTTCAAGCAGGACCAAATAAGTCAATAGTTTAAAGAATAAAAACTTTCCCTTTCTTGCATATCTTACGGGATGCTCCCGGATTTGCTTTATCACCGCAGGATTTAATATCTTCTTAACTCCGATCCCCGCCATATGTGACAAACCTCCTTCCTATTCCAATAATAACAGCAATGAATATCATGGCAACCAGAAAGTATAACCAACTCAACGCAGAGGCATAACCGAAATTGAATTGGGAAAAAATTTTGTTTTTCAAAAAATCCATCATTGGATTTAACGGATCTGTAAACGTGTCAATTGTCGCATAAATCATATTTAACAGTACTACAGGGGAAATATAGGGAAGCGTTATTTTCCAGAAGCATTCCCAACCCGTAGCGCCATCTACTTGGGCAGCTTCATATTGTGATTTAGGTATTCCTTGCAGCGCTGCAAGAAAGATCAGGATTTCCACGCTGCTTCGCCAAAAAATGAGCCCCATTCGATTAAATAAACCGGAACCGATCATATCGCTGATAAGCAGCATGCCGCCGCCCAACGTGTCGAAAATCGATATATCGCTAACCCCTTGTTGGAACAATCGATTCATTACAACACCGCTTATGATGACAGGTATGAAAAATACGGCACGAAATACACCTCTCCCGCGGATATCACTATTTAGAAGTACCGCAACAAACAAGGAAAATATGACGATAATTGGAATATCCATCAATGAATTTGTCAATGTATCCAGAAAGTACATGCTGAATTGCGGATCCAGGAAAACAGACTTATAGTTTTCAAACCCGATAAACGGCCCGCCTAGAATATCATTAAGGGTTGACTTGGTAAAGCTGACTTTTAATGATGAAATAAGCGGGTAAAGCATGAAGGCAATAAACCCGATAAACCAGATGGAGATAAACCCCATCCCTTCATACATCCGACGTCGTTCATAACTGTAGATCCGGCTTTTTTTCATTTAGCTGCAGCCCCCTGTTGGACGGAATAATGAATGGGATCAACGGAAACATCCCCGTTTTTGTATACCGATTCCCCATAATTGACCCAAACCGTTGTGCCGTCCTCATAGGTTGTGGCATAAACATTAAACGCTTCTTTCCGGTGATTTATGATCAATTGGTTGCGCAGCGGATACAGTACCGTTTTCCACATCTCATAACCTTGTTCCACTTCCGGCATCCATTGCTCATATTGCGAGCTGTACAAGCGGTCGTAATGCGTAAATTTCAAGCGGTTGGTTGGTCGATACGTCAGCTCGAAGCTTGGTATAGCACCGTACTCCAAAGCTTTGAGCAGTTCGCGCTGCGGTACATCGGTGCGGTTGACGGGTTCAGTGTAATACACTTTAAGACCATGGTAAACCATTTGGATAAACGGGATTTGTTCGTCCAGCAAATAGTCATTTGAAATGGACTGGGATATTTCAAGAATACGATCGGCGTATCGAACCGCATAATCGTTACCGGTATACACATTTACGGATCCCAACTTTTGTTTCGCATCCATAAGCCACTTATCATATATTTGTTTCATCTTAACACGATGTGTTGGCGACTTCGGGTTGTAATCGCTAAATAAAATTTCCCCGGCGTGACGCAAATCTATGGAAGAAACCCCAAGGTCTTTTAGTCTTTGAATATCTTTCCCGCGATACTTTTTATCAACGACATAAGGGCTAAGCCTATGCCAGTCTAACCAAAACCGATACCATCCATCCGCAAACAGCGGGTGATGGAGATACAATTCCCCATTCGGCTGTCGAACAGACTCGGTCCTTAAATGAACCCCGTCATCTTCTTTATGATAAATGTCCAGGTAGTTATCTTCCAACGAGAGCGCAATCCGTTCTTCTTTCATCCACTCCGTTAATTGTTCCAGCCCTTTGCTGCCGCCAAATTTAGCATCCGCGGGGAACTTATCAGGCAGCGACCCTGTATAACCGTCATGGTACCAACCCTTAATACCTATAGAAAATTGTTCAATCCCTGTCTGTTTAAGACGTTCGGCAATCAACCGGGCTTCGTTAAAAGTTGTCATTACTTCCGTTTTATTAGAGAGATTGTCTCCACGGCTGCCGGCGCCCATAAAAAGTTGAATCCTCATGGAGTTGTCATCCAAAGCTTTATCCGTTTTCCAAGTATTTGTATAATAATTTCTTACCACCTTCGCTATATCCGCATAAGTCGCATCCGGATTAGCGATGAAGTCGAAGCGGATGCGGCGGTCGTCGTGAATTCTGTTTTTTTCAATACGCGGAACAGCCCTGCCCACTGCTCCGAGCCTGGTAATATACAATTTGCGGAAAACAAAGTCCAGACCGCCGCGGTAATAGTTTAAGTTATAAGCTCCAGGCGGGTTTAAATAAATCATCGAATCGCCGGCACCGGCAGTGATCATCTCCACAAAACCACCCTGGTCTTGAATCATGCCAAACACAGGCATGGTCACTTGTTCCCCTATTTCCGGTCTGTATGAGGCATCGAACGTCGGATCCATCCCATATACCCACTTGGAATAGCCGCGGTTTTCAAACAGCGTATGCGGTTTATTGAAATAGGTCAGGGCGCCGGATCCGTCAGGAATGACGATCTAGCCGGAATCGCCTTGTTTGGCGGCGCCAAACATCGGAAATACGCTGATTGAAGCGAGCCCAAATGTCCCCGTTTCATTTATGCCGGTGTCCGGGATCGTAATTTCCAAACCGTTGTCCGTCAATTTCATTTCCACCACAAAGGATAATTGAAGATTTTCGATCGTATAATGAAGCTGCAGCCCTTGATCAATGGGAAATGCTTTCCATGAGGATTGTTCATTCAGCAAACTTGCCGTTAATATTTCTCTATAGTTAGGTGTATACGAAAGTAAAATTGGGGATGCGGCGATCTTTCTCGATAATTCATTTAAATCCTTCACTTTGCTTGTGTCCGGGCTGCTTCTCCAAACCAAACCGTTTCGTTTGTCTGTCACTGTAAATAGCTGGGCTTCCAAATCAGCAGAGAACGTCAATCGCTCATCCCCGGAAATCACCTTAAGTCCGCTCCAAGAAGATAATTGTTGGCCTGTCGGTTCGGATATTTGGATCAATGCGGAGGCGTCGTATTCAAAGATCAAGGACTTTTCATTATTAGGAATGATCCGCCACAGCAAAAATCCGGCAACAACAACGGCAAGAATAACAGCTGTCCATGAACGGTTCCTTTTTCGCTTCCAAAAGTTACGCAGCATTGAAGAGCACCTCCTTCACAATCTGTGAGGCGAAATCGTATAAATTTAAAGCCATTCCATAAAGCACCAGGTACAATCCGATCATAACAATACAGCCGATGAATGTGCCAACCATCACATAAACGGCATGCCTGAAATCATAGCTGTGTGTTTCCTTGACTTTAACAAATAAAAGAAATACGGCCCAAATGACAAGAGCTAACCCAAATAAGTCATAGAAATTTTGTTCTTTTAGAGTAAGCGCATGAGTTAAGAGCGTTAATGGCAGGGAGAAAAAAATAAATGGCGTAAAGCAATAAGCGGTTCCCGTCAGTACATCGCGGAATCGTCCTTCACCGCCGGAAATCGTCGTGATCCCGTAGTTGACGACACTCCAGATCATCCAAGGCATTATACTATTCAGGACGAGTTCTCCCCAATTGACAAATTCGATAGGGTATCCTTCATATAAAAAGCTGATACTTATTCTATTCAATACGTTGACAGCCGCATAAGCCGCCATGATAACCAACGCATCCATGATATGCCCTTTATTATCGTAACGAAGAGCCTCGAAGCCTTGTACGGGATGGGTCATGACCCAATAAGCCTGGCGTATAAGCCGGATAATATATACAGAACGTTTCGGCCTATCGGCTTGGTGTTTTTTTCTTTTTCTTTTTCTGAATGAAAGCATCTTCATCCCGGCATATATTGCAGCGAGACCTATCAGGATAGGCGTGGCAACAAACTCAAAATTGTTCCGAACCAATAGTCTGCGATACTCGTAGAAGGCATCGGAATATCCTTGTTTATCGTAGGCTTGTTTGAAATAGCCCATCGCTTCTTCGTAGCGATCCTGTCTTAGCCTTGTTTGGCCCATCGCTTCCAGCGCCAGTTCATAATAATTATCGAGCTTCAATACTTCCTGCCAGGGTAGAAAGGATTTCTCATATTGCCCTTCATTATAAAAGACATTTGCCTTATGAATTAGTTCTGTAAAGGGAGTGGGCTTAAACACCTGAATTTGATTGCGAAGAGCATCCAGCACATAAAGATTTCCTTTGGAGTCCACTTCAATAGAGCTTGGAGAACCAGTTAAACCATTTCCGCTGCCATTGCTTCCAAAGGCAAACAACATTCTTCCTGCTTCATCATATTGATAGATACGACCGAATTGCTGATCAATGATGGTCATGTTCCCTTTATCATCAACAGCTGCATCGAAGAAGTTTTGTCGGCTGCCCTCCCAATTGAAACTCCAATCCGTATAATTGAAATCAGGCTCAGGCATGATGTCGCCGCCTACCGCATTCATCTTGCGGACTTGTTTGTTGTCTTGGCCGGTTGTTGTTGCATAAATGAACCCTTCCGGAGAAAGAGTGACGTTATTGAAGGAGTAAGGCAAGTTTACGACTCTGCCCTGACGTTGTTCCTTCGAATACACCATATGGACGACGGCATCAAAAAAGTTGGCCTGTACTTTGTTGGCTCCGAAAAAACCGCGGAATTCTCCTTCTGTATCCAACATCATCAAACCTTTAAGGTTCCCTTGACTGACTACATAGAAATATTTCCGTGAATCAACGACAACCTTCACCGGTTGGTAAGAATAATTCGCACCCAATAACTCAGATTTGGGCTGTCCAAAGGACTTAACGAACTTACCGTCCTTGTTATAAAGTACAATACGTTTGTTCCCAGTATCCGCTATGTAAATATCACCCAACGGATCAACAAACACCCCCCGCGGATCAGCAAGCTTGCCCGTCTCCGGTGTTTGCCCTTCATCATTGCCGAGAATATAGCGTATCTTGCCAGTTCGGTCCATGGAGATAACACGGTTGTTTCCTGAATCGGCAATGTAGATTTGGTCGTTATCATCTATAAATAAATCCTGTGGTTTGCTCAATGGGCCTGCATCGATATGACCTTCCGTATTAATATTACCTGCGGGTTCATAAGGTGCCGGTACCGGCAATATAAAGTCATCTGCGGTGAAGAAGTAACTAGGATAAGGCACGGCGGCATCCGCCTTCCCCGGCAAGCCTGCCGCAACTCCAGCCAGAAAAGCAGCGGATAGGAGGAGAGCGGCATATAGTCGAATGATTCGCTTCATGAGATGTCCCTCCTTACGATTTAATGCCCGAGTATGCCATGGTCGACAATACTTGGCGCTGGAATAGGATAAAGATGAATACGGTAGGCACCGTCATCAAGAAGGTTGCCGCCGCGTTAGCCCCCGCGCGCGCTATCCCGAGCCCTGCGGCACCGGCTGCAGCGTTAGCCGCTTGACCGCTGATGGTTGACAAATAATAGGGCAAAGTTTTCATCTCGTCCGATTGCGTAAACAAGGCGGAGGAGCTGGCATCATTCCAAATCGCTGTAAAGGATAATATAATGACCGTCGCCCATGCAGGACGAATCAAGGGCAGGGCGATTTTGTAAAAAAGTGTCCATTCGGAGGCGCCATCTATTTTTCCGGCTTCAAACACCTCATCCGGAACTTGCTCCAAAAATTGCTTCATTAAGAATAGCCCGATCGGGAAAGCCAGATTAGGTAAAATCAATGCACCGTAAGTATCCATCAAGCCCAGACTTGTAACGATTAAATATCGCGGAATTTCTACCACTTCGGGCGCAAACATCAAGGACACGATGATTCCGCTGAATATAAAGTTTCTTCCCGGGAACTTATGCTTGGACAGCGGATAACTGGCAAGGGATCCGATGATCACGGTAAATCCAACCGAAACAATAGAAACAAGCAGGCTGTTGAATAAATAACGCGTGAATGGGATGCTTGATGCGGATTGTGAAATCAGTAAGTCGCGAAAGTTTTGCATAGTCGGATTTTTTACAAAAAAGCTCGGAGGATAAATAAACAATTCTTCTATTGGCTTAAATGCGGTGCTGACCAAAAAAACTAATGGCAGCATCATAAACAGTCCGAACCCGGTTAAAAACAAAATAATCGTTATGAGACCGATGTCTATACGTCTATTAAACAGACGGAAAGTGCGTCTTTTTTTGGCCATACTACAGTTCCCCCTTAGAAGCGAACACCTTAAAGCAGATGCGTCCCAATCCGTAAATAAGAATAAACAATACAACGGATATGGCGGCAGCATAACCCATTTCATAACGAAGCACAGCATAATCATGCAAATGTAAAATGATGGTGTGGCCTGCGTATAACGGACTCGGAAAACCTGCGACCGCCATGCTGACTTCCCCGACCTTAAACGAGCCAACGATAGCCAGGACAGCTCCAAACAGCAGCTGCGGCTTCATCGAAGGAATGGTGATATACCATAATTCCTGAAATCGGGAGCGGATCCCGTCTACTTTGCCTGCATCGTAAAGCTCTGTATTGATAGTTTCAAATCCAGCCAGAAAAGCCAAGAATCCTGTTCCTAAACTCATCCACAACGAAATAGTGATAATGACAGGCATAATCTTCTTGACGTCAGTGATCCATTGAATCGGTTCATTGATAAACCCAAACTGCATCAGGAAGCTGTTAAGATAGCCATTGCTATCGTTGGCAAAAACGATAAGCCATACTACAGCCATCGCCACGCCGCTCGTTAAAGACGGCACATAGAATACAGTTGTATAATAAGTGCGCGCCTTAGCGGGAATTTGATGGATCATCCAGGCGAAGAGAAAAGCTAAGCAATAACCTAGAGGCCCCGTAACTAACGCGAAATATAAAGTATTCTTCAAGGCGGTAATAAAGACATCATCATCCGTAATCAATAATTTATAATTGGACCATCCGGACCATTTAGGCGGCTCTAGAATATTGTAATAAGTAAAGCTTAAGCCGAGAGAAGTCAGTGTCGGGAGTACTATGAATAAAGCAAAAAGCAAGATAAAGGGAGATAGAAACAAATAAGATATTCGCCATTTCCACATCTCCCTTCCGACCGCGCGAAGTCTAATTGCCATCGCTTAAGCCTCCTTTCTCCAAGGGATCCGTTGGTTGTAACGGGTGGAACCTGAATTCCTCTTGCTTTCTTAATAATTCTTTATTGATGCTCTTAAAGGCGGTTTCCAAAGATATTCGCGGATTTTTACCGATAAGAACGGCTTCATTCCAAGCATTAAGCAGATGGCGGGAAGTATAATAACCACCCAATACAATGGGCTGCTCTTTAAACCAAGACCACTGCTCAAGAATGCCGGCAATCTCTTGTTTATTCCAAGCCATCCCTTTTAATGCTTCCACATTCGCTGTATTCCAACGGGAGCCAACGCCCAGCATTCCCTCCACTTCTTGACCGAAACGGGTTTGTACTTCCGCGGATGTCCACCACTTTAGAAGCTCCCATGAAGCATCCGGATATTTTGTAGAATTTAAGATGATTCCTGTTTGTCCGGAGCCGCCGGAAGATCGGTCAACTGCTCCTTTGCCGTTGAGAATTCCGGGCAGCGGGGCCATCTTCCAGCGTCCGTTAAGCTCTGGAGCTGCGGTGGCAAGTTTTACATAAAGATCGTAATTTCCTATGCCGACAGGCATTTCACCGGTTCTTATACGTTGGTAAAAGTCAGCTTTCAGCGGCAGCTTGTAATTGTTGAATAAATTGGTCCATTCTTTAAAAGCCGCCAGAGCATTGGAAGAATCCAAACCAGACTTCAAACCGTCTCTCGAGTAGAAATCCCCGCCATGCTGGAATAAGAATGGCGTATATCCCGCAACCCCGTCAGGATAGTAAAAATCCATTCCGAATTCCTGCAGCTTAGGCAGCAGGTTATAAACATCCTGCCATGTTTCCGGCGGCTTTTCGTTCAAGCTATTCAGAATGTCCGTTCGATAAAACAGCATCTGGAAGTCTTGAGTTTCCGGTATAGCGTAAAGTCCATTGTTATATTCGTATGGAATCAGTGCGGATTGGGTAAAGCGCTCCATTACCTGATTAACGTCCGGAAACTTATTCAAGTCATACAAGGCATTCCGAATCGCGAACTCTACAGGGACTTGCGGCTGCACACCCAAGGCGACATCCGGAGCTTTTCCCGCAGTATAGGAGAGCAGCAGCAGATGCTCGGAGTTAAGCGGAACCGTGTTTATATTGACCTTAATGCCGGTTCTTGGCGTAAATTCTTCATCCATCATTTCTTTCAACAGTTCAACCCATTCCCGGCCCCGGGCCACCCAAACCGTTAACACGATACCTTCTTTATCTTCTTTGCCTGAATATACATTTCCAACCTGTGCCGCATTTCCAGAAAAAGACAGGATAAATTTCTTATAAGCGGCTGCCAAATTTTGCCCATAATTGGTTGCTGCGCTCGGATGTATAATTTCTGGTGAACTTGCTATCATATAATCGATATAAAGCGGCTGCTCCTGGATTTTTAACAGAGCCTGCCCCAAGCCGCTTTGAGTTGTGCCGAATTCATTTAGTTGATAAGGAATTTTTTCTGTATTGGCCATCATTCCATCCAGTAAGTGTACAGCAGACATAAACGACGAAACAAAGGTCGGACGACGGCCGCCGTTTGCTGCAATGACAATATCGCTGTTTTCCATGATTACATCACTAATAGCGTTTAAACGGCCGATCAGGTTGGGTATCTTAGCTTCTAAATCCCAATCCTGGTAACGGTCACTTGTAATTTTACCGGCAGCATCTTTGGATGACGCCGTAATTTGCACGATTTGCCTGCTGAGCAAACTCATTTCTTGACCGACCTCACGAAGCCGTTGAATCGTCTGCCGGAGCGGACCAATTTTAGAAGTCATGGATATTGTATGGTTGCCCTTCTTTAAGTAAAATAAATAAGCTTTATTATTCTCATCCTTCAGTTCATCGGCATGCCAGCCACGGATAAAGGGAAATGTGTATTCCTCCATTTCCTGAAACGGGATTTCCCCATCCAAACGGATTTCCCGCCGGCTAACTTGATTATCCGTAGGCGTTGCATAGCGAAAAACCAGCTTATATAAACCGTCCGCCGGCACTTCAAATTCCCAGTTGACCGTTTGCCCGCCCCGCTTCCAACGGTCTCCGTCAAACACATTATGTTTGATAACACCCACCGCTTTGGGTTCCGCCATGGGGTCGTCAAACCAAGCTGAACGATGTGACAACTCAGACTTGCTAGCCGGATATTCGGTTTGTACCTTGACACTTGCCGCCCCGCTTGGCTTATAACCCTTCTTCTCATATTCGGCCGCCACATCAACATATTTGGGAAGAGATAGCGGACGTTTAACCACGAATCCGCCAACCGCCATGGGTTCCCTTAAATCAATAAGCCGTACCGTGTGTTTCCCTTCCGGCAAATATATTTTATAAGGCCGTTTATATAATCCCTGCGGATGCTCAAAAGGTTTATCCTGCCAAAGCAAAAGCTCCTTCTGCGGGGCACGGATTTCGTTGCCGCGATTATCTGTTTTATGGCTGGGCACGGATTTCCAAAGTCTTGGAAAAAGTAAGCCGCTCGCTTCCTGAAAGGGTCGTTTGCCATCTATCATAAAGCTTCTTTCTACGCCTGATTGTTTTCCGTCTAACGCGAAATATTTCATATCAATTTGATACAAGGCATCCTCGGGAACGGAAATCTCCCATTCGATCCAACTGCTGTCCCCATCAGTTACCACAGCGGATAATCCTTCGACGGTTTGTATAGATACTTTTCCTTCCGCATTTGAGTAGCTTTCTCCTGCGACATTGATATCGGGGCCTGTATAGTCCTTATATCCCTTAGCTTCGTATTGGGCCAAAACTCTTCCATAAGGCAATCCGTCTACAACGAAATCTTGGGCAGTGAATAGGGCCGGGGCCCCGGCCAACACATCCGAATTATTCTCTTGTTTAAATTGAATGCCCGCTGGCGGGACATAAGTAAGCAATAAAATGAGGGCGACAGCGCAAAAAAGAATTACAGCGGCTATAATCCCCCGCTTTCCTTTGGTTCGCGGGGACACCCCCGATATTCTGTTCATATGCCGCTTCCCCCTGTAAAACTGAAAATTTGCGCGCAGTACACGATGGTCTATCGCGGTTCTTTTGTTGGAATCATAAAGCGTTTTCAAATTATGAATGCCTGAAGCACCGATCAATTTAAAAAAACGTTTTTATATATTCTACTATTCTATATGTAGATTAATGTTTGTGCAACACAAAAAATAGTAAATAAATAATAGACTTCATAGCATATTTATAAATCCAACCGGAAAAGAGGGTTCTGGAGACATCTAATCTAATCGATTAATATAAAAACGTTTTAATAAAATCGATGTTCCTCATTTCATCGGTACTTACTGCGAAACTCGCCGGGCGTCATGCCAAAGGTCCGCTTAAATAAGGAAAAGTAAAACTTCGGATCTTTAATTCCCGATGCTTCAGCAACCTGATGAATCGGGAATGACGTTTCAAGCAGGAGTTTGCAGCTTTGTTCAAGCCGATATTTATTCAAATACGTGATGGGACTCATTCCCTTGAATTCTTTAAACACCTTGCCTATATAGCTTGGGCTTACCGAGAGAGATGCTGTTAGAGATTTTAAACTCACATTATTCTGGTAATTCTGGTGGATGTATTCGACGGCTCTTTTCAGATAGTTGTGCATTTTTCGGTCGGAATATCTTTCTTCGGTTGCTTTTTCCTGCAGAAGGCGGGACAACTTAATCAGGATAATCTGAACATACCCCCTCAGGATGTCCAGATATCCGCAGTTTTTTTCTGAAAATTCTTGCAGCATGGTTTGGAACATATAGTTCATCTCAAAACCTTCTGTACCGACATATTTGTTTTCCGGAGGGAAGACCGCAAAGTCGAACTCGATGAATTCCGGCAGGAAAATGCAGTTTATCCATTGAAACGGCGCTTGCTCGCCGGAAAGCGGTTGGAGAAGGTGTTCATCTTGGGTGCATATAATAAACAGATCGCCAGCCGATACAAGATAAGATCTGCCCTTGATGTTGTGAATGCCTTTCCCGGAAGAAACATAAACAAGTTCGATAAATTCGTGGCTATGCGGTTGTGATCCATCATTGTTTTTACTTTGAAGCATAATAATATTTTCGGATGGATCGAAAATCGTTTTGTAATATTTCAACTTAACTCACATCCTCACATTCAATGGTTGAATCGAATATACCATATAATATTTAAATACACCATTACCCCCTATTCTTTTTCAGAGTACAATGAAAGCGTATACTTAACCAGGGGGGGTAGGATGTCGGAATGAAGATACTAGGGAGTGAAATGTTGCACTTCAAAATTCTTTGGAGAACCTTAAAGGAGGATTTCAAATGCTAAAGTCGAAAAAAGGATGGCTGTTGTTTTTATGCTCCGCTTTCATTTTGACCGCGTCGTTTTTCCTTATTTTTAAAAATTCCAATCATGTCTATGCAGTGGATACCCTTGCGGATACTTGGTCGCTTACGGACAATCTGGGCCGATCGCTTCCCGCGTATAAAGACGTTGGTCCTAAAAGAGATAAAAAGTACGTCGGAATATTCTATAGCATTTGGCATAACGATTATATGGCAAATACCATTGCTGAGGATACAAATGGACCCCGCAATATTCACCAGATTATTGCTGCCGATGTAAACAACATCAACAATACCAAAAGCTATGCGGACTCACCGGCAGGCCCTTGGGGGAAAATTGAACATTATCACTATTGGGGGAAGCCCTTGTTCGATTATTATGATCCTGAGTTGGATAGCTATGTCATACGCAAGCACGCTCAAATGCTTATTGATATCGGTGTCGATACCTTGATTCTGGACTTGACAAATTTCTGGGGAGGCGGGGTGGAAAACTTAAATTCTTACCACTGGCTTGCTTTTAAAAAGTTGGCCGACGTGTTTACGCAAATACGCAGCGAGGGCGGCCGCACACCGCAATTTGCCTTTAATGTCACATGGAATGCGGATTATGCCGCTAATGCCATCCAAAAGCTTTACACGGACATTTATTCTCAAAACTTATATCAACCCCTTTGGTTCCAATGGGAAGGTAAACCGCTAATTGTAGGTTCCAATGCTTCGATTACGGATTCAACCATTCTAAGCTTCTTTACCTTCAGATCAGCCCATCCGGAATATACTGCCGTTACCGAGGCAAATAGGTGGCCTTGGCTGCAGATTTATCCTCAATCGCCCGCCTACACCACTTACAATTCCAAAGAACACGTCGTGGCAGGGGTTGCGCAAAATTGGAATACCGGTTTATCCTCATTCACTACCAGAAACGCCAGCGATCAATTTAACGCGCGCGGCAGAAGTTATCGAGGCGGGGCCGAACCGCTTTACACCGATCCCACGGATGCAAACTATAAAAGTAATTATGGATTTAATTTCCAGGAAGGATTGGGTCGCGCTGTAGCAATTGACCCTGACTTCTTGATGATTACCCAATGGAATGAATGGATTGCAGCCCGTTTTGCAGCACCGCTTAGTTGGGATCCGAACACAACCAATTCGATTCCAGCCGGTGTATTCTATGATGCATTCACAGCGCAATTCAGCCGCGATATCGAACCTACACGGGAAGGCGGACTGGGAGACAGCCATTACAATCAGTTAGCGGCGGAAATCCGCAGGTTTAAGGGAATAACCGCGCCTACAAGTGCCAGTGGTGCAACAACGATAGCCATCGA